>CAYPII010000007.1:0-23571 GCA_964410765.1 uncultured Myxococcales bacterium
AGGTCTTCGTCTTCGAGATCGAGGCGCGCCGACGCTCTTCCTCGTTCAGGCGGTAGACGTACTCGCCGCGCAGCTCCGCCCAGAGCTCGCGGCCGATCTTTCCCATCAGGCCGGCGGCGAAGGACTCGGGGCGCGTCACGAAGTCGAGCGCCGTGCGCAGGCCGTGCTTCTGGAGCAGCGCCACCGAGTTCGGGCCGAAGCCCCAGACCCGCTCCAGCGGCGTGCGCGCGAGCAGCAGGTGAATCTGCCGCCCCCCCACCGCGGTGAGCCCCGCCGGCTTGCGAAACTTCGAGCAGAGCTTGGCGAGCGACTTCGAGAGCGAGAGGCCGACCGAGGCGGTGATGTCCAGCTCGCGATGGATGGCCTCCTGCATCCGCCGGGCGATGCTGCGGTAGTCGGTGCGGAAGAGGCGGCGCAACCCCGTGAGGTCGCAGAAGGCCTCGTCGATCGAGTACTCCTCCACGACCGGGGTGAAGCGCCGGATGATCGAGAATATTCGCTTCGAGAAGAGCGAATAGGTCTCGTAGTCCGACGGCAGCATCACGCAGTCGGGGCAGACGCGCCGCACTTCGTATAAAGGCACGCCGCGCTGCACCCCGCGCGCCTTCGCCTCGTAGGAGGCGGCAGCGACGATGCCGCGCTCGGCGCCGGTGATCACCGGGCGGCCCTTGAGCTCCGGATGGATCGCCTGTTCCACGGAGGCGAAGAAGGCGTCGGCGTCGATGTGGGCGATGGCGCGCGGCCAACTGCGAACGGCGATGATGCGGGACATCTCTCCCGCGTAGGGGAATGCTCGTTCACATGTCAACGGGAAGCGGCGGGACGGTTGTAGGGGCAGGCCTCCTGGCAGCGGTCGCAACCGTAAGAAAAACCGTGATTCGTGATTCGTGATTCGTGATTCGTGGTAGTGGAAGAGCGCGGTAATTCGATCGTGAGGTAGGAGAGGCAGCGGCGGGCGTCGAGGAGTCGGGGCTCGGGGAGCGCACCGGTGGGGCAGGCATCGAGACAGGCATGACAGTCGCCGCAGCGATCGACGGCGGGGGCGTCCGGCTCGAGCTTAAGATCGGTGATGATCTCGCCCAGGACGAACCAGGAGCCGAGCGCCTCGTTGACGAGGACCGTGTGCTTGCCGATCCAGCCGATCCCGGCGCGCTGGGCCAGCGCCTTCTCGAGAATCGGGCTCGTGTCGACGCAGAGCTTGGCCCGTGCCTCCGGCACGCGTTCACGAATCACCGCCCGGAGCGCTTCGAGTTTCGCGCGGACGACGTCGTGGTACTCCGCGCCGCGGGCATAGCGGGCTTTGTTTGTCCGTTCATGGTTCGACAAGCTCACCACGAACGGACTTCCTTTTTCCGTTCGTCCTGAGCCTGTCGAAGGACGAGTACATTCCTCCACCCCATCCTCCCCATACGCCAGCGCGCAGCAGATGACCGACCGCGCACCGGGGAGGAGTGCTGTGGGATCGCAGCGACGCGCCGGATCGCGCGCAAGCCAATGCATCGTCGCGATGCGACCGTCGGCGATCGCCGTGCGCAGATGCTCCTCGGCATCGACGGGATCGGCGCTCGTCACGCCGATCGCCGAAAAGCCAAGCTTCCGTGCGAACGTTTTGATCAAGTCTTTCATAGAAACGTTGTCATCCCGAGCGAAGTCGAGGGATCTCCAACGCCAGAGATCCCTCCACTCGGCCTCAAGGCCTCGGTCGGGATGACATCTGCTGCCATCTCACGTCTTCAGCTTGCGTCCCACCTTTTGCTCCACCGTTTTGACCTTCTTCGTCAAACGCCCCCCCCGGCCCCTTGCGCGCATCGATCTTGATCGAGCACTCGACGCGATCACAGTCGGCGGCCATCGCCTCGTAACAGCGGCGGACGACGCCCATCACCTCGTCCCACTCCCCCTCGAGCGTCGTCCCCATCGGCCCCATTCGATAGGCGATCCCGCTCGCCTCGACGATCTCGAGCGAGCGCGCGACGTAGGCCGAGAGCGACTCCCCCTTCCCCAGGGGAAACATCGAGAATTCCGCGAGGATCATGGTTTCCTCCCTCCCTTGCTTTCCCGTGCGCCCTATGTAATCAGGCGAAGAATCGATGGCCAGCGTTTTTCACCGGCGGGAGGAGCCCCTATGAACGAGCAAAAGCAGCAGCAGATGAATATCCAGCTGAAGGGCCGCGACGAGGTCCTCGGCGGCACCTATGCAAACAACGTGATGATCCACATGACGCGCGAGGAGTTCGTCCTCGACTTCATCAACGTCGTGCCGCCAAACGCCACGATCAACGCGCGCGTCGTCCTCTCGCCGGCGCACGTCAAGCGCATGCTCAAGGCGCTCTCCGGAAGTCTGGAGAAGTACGAGAAGGAGTATGGCGCCGTCCCCGACATCGCGCCGCTCTCGGGTTCGGCCGGCGTCGTGCAGTGAGCGCCCCCTCAATTGACAATTCCTGAAAATACTGTATTTTCAGGAGGTTCACTGGGGGCCCCGTTTACGGATCATGCACATGCCGCGATACCGCCGTCTGATTCCGGCCGTCCTCCTGCTCTCCCTGCTCGTGGGGAGCGGCGCCCAAGCCCGCTCGACGAGCTATGACGCCATCCGCGCGCGCCCGGCCGTCGATGCGCGCCACTACTTCACCGTCTACGATTCGCGTCCGCTCGGGAAGCTCAACTTCCAGGCCAGCTTCGAGTTCGACTACATCTATAAGCCGGTGCGCGCGAACCTGATCGGCACCACCGTCACGCGCACCGTCGTCAAAGACCTGTATATCGGGCACGTCATCGCCGCGATGGGCTTCATCGACGGCTTCGGCGCCGGCGTCGACATCCCCGTGGTCTTCTACGAGAGCTACACCGACCCCGCGTCAAACGCCAATTCGAGCACGACGGCGATGGGGGACATCGAGCTCGATCTCAAGGCGAGTTTTTTCGAGCTCGCGAAGTTCGACTCGCCGGTGGGGCTCGCGCTCGTTCCCTTCGTCACCTTTCCCACCGGCCGCGGATCGCGCTTCATCGGCAACAATTCGTTCACCTTCGGGGGAAAGCTCGTCGTCGACAACGCCGCCCCCCTCTTCGACATGTTCAACGTCGCGCTCAACGTCGGGTATCGCGCGCGCAGCAAGATGAACGACCCGGTCCTGATCGCGGACGTCAACGACGAGTTCCTCTACGGACTGGGCTTGAGCCTCCAGCCGATCCCGATGGTCGAGATCGTCGGCGAGGCCACCGGCTATACGGAGGCGGGGAACTTCTTCAAGAACAAGTCGGTCACCGCGGCGGAGATCGGCGGCGGCGTGCGCCTCTACCTGGGGCAATCACGCAACATCGGCATCGCGGTCGGCGGCACCGCCGGGATGACGAAGACGCTCGGCTCGCCGAAGTTCCGCGCCTTCAGCCGCTTCAGCTACGAGTTCAAGTCGCGCGTCCTTCCCAAACCGATCGCGATGTCCTACTATGACCTCTCGGAGAGTTGCCCGCCCCCGGCGGACTATGTCGCCGGCCAGGATCCGGAAGGATGTCCCAAGTTCTACGACCTGGTCGAGGGCTGCCCCACGCCGGAGAACTACGTCCCCGGGCGCGATCCGGTGGACTGTCCGAAGATCTACGACCTCCCCGGCTACGCGGGCGGCAGGTGGGCGGTCTTCTACCTGGGTGACGACTTCTCGATCGTGCACACCCCGCGCATCCAGTTCGAATTGGGGAGCGCGAAACTCACCGTTCAGTCGGAACAGGTGCTGGCGGAGCTCGCCCGGCTGATGAAGGCGGTGGAGGACCGCATCGCGACGATCTCGGTGGAGGGACACACCTGCACGCTCGGATCGGAGGCCCAGAACCTCGCCCTCTCGCGCGAACGCGCCGAGAGCGTGAAAAACTTTCTCATCACGCGCGGCATCCCGGAGAAGAAGCTCTTCGCCGTCGGCTTCGGGCCGCGCCGGTCGATCGCCGACAACGACACCGAGGCCGGGCGTGAGCAGAACCGTCGCGTGGAGTTTGTCGTGATTCCGAAGCAGTAAAAAGAAATCATCCCCGAGCAGGATTGTCGGGGCTCCAGTCTGGATTTCCGACTCAACCACTCGGGAATGACAATCGTGCCTATCGTCTCTTTTTTACCCTCACCCGCACCAAACGCCTCGTCCCGAAGAGGACCGCCGGGAGCGGCAGGATGAGCAGGAGCCACCAGTGTAGCGGCATGCGCTCGTTGCCGCCCACGCGGCAGCTGCAGCCGGAGCCGAGCGCCGAGTACTGCGACTGCGCAACGCTCGCGCGCGTCGAGAGCATCGAGGTAGAGCCGTTCGCGTTCGTGATCGAGGCCACCGCGTAGTTGCCGGTCTCCGGCGCGGCCACGTCGAACGCAGCGGCCACGTCGAACGCCGGGGCGTTGAGCGAGGCCCCCAGCGTCGGGAAGAGCGGATCGGAGCTCTCGATCACAATGCCGTAGAGGGTGATCTCGCTCTCCAGCAGCGAATCGAGATCGAGACCGCTCGCCGCCACCACGGCCTGCTGATCGACCAGTTCGGTCGTCCCTACCCCCAAGCTGTCGGAGAGGTAGAAGTCGACCGTCCCCTCGCTCTCGGCTCCCAGCGCCAAGCGATTCGTCTGCGCCTCGTAGATCGTCGGCGACTGGATGCCGTCGTTGGCCCCATCGAGGATGATATACGCATCGTAGGGAGCCGACGAGAGCGTCGGCGCCTCCGCGAAGCTCGCCACCGATGTGGAGAGCGTCTCCGGAACCGCGCTGAGATAGCTCGTCGGATCGAAACCGGCGATCGAAGCGACGCCGTTGGTGTCGAAGACGTTATTCACGATCGTCACAGCACTGGTTGTCTCGTCGTAGAGGATCGCGCCATACCCCCAGTTTCCGGTGATCGTGTTGGGGAGTCCATCGGTGACGCCCAGCGCCTCACAGGGTCCGCCCATGCAGACGTGCTGCGTCTCCTCGATGATGACGCCCGTCCCGCTGTTCGCGATGAGGTTATCGGAGACGAGGACATCGTAGACGCGATTCATCCGAAGGCCGATTCCCAGACCGAAGGAGAAGTCCGCGAGATAGTCGAGCGTCAAGGGTTCCGTAAAACTCTGGACATAGAGCGAGTCGGCCTCCGTGAAATAATCGACTCCCGCCGCCGTGAGGAGATCATCGCGGACGGCATAGTCATACCCCGTCGCCTCCGGGGCCTCGAGATATCCGTCGACGAAGGCGGCGCATGCAATCTGCGCGGCACTCCCCGTTGGAACTGCCGCTTCGAGCGTCGCACAATCGTCCGCGATGCCGTCGGGAAGGATCGCCGCGACGTTCGTCGTGTCGGTCGCCACCGCAATCGCCGGCTCGTCGACATCCTCGATCGAGCAGGTGAGGCCGAGTAAAGCAGACTCTTCCGTGCAGGTCGTGGGATCCTCCGAGAGCGTGGCCGTCAATTCCGAACAGCCGATCTCGCTGTCCCCGGAGCATGCGCCGCCCTCCCAGGTGCAGAGGCCGAAGTTCTCGAAGAAGCCGCACGCCTCTTCACCCATCGGCGTCAACGCGGAACAGGTAAAGCTCCCCGTCCCCGTGCAGCGCTGACCATCGGGAGGATAGCAGCCGGGGATGATCGCGGAGCAGAGCTGCGCCACCGTAATGCTCCCCCCGAAGTCCGCATCCGTCAGTTCCGGGTTGAGGTCGTTGCAGGTAAAGTCCCCACCGGTACAGGTGCCGCCCGACCAGGTGCAACCGTTGATGTTTCCGCAGAGCAATTCAGCGAAATCGAGATCGCCCTGCGCCAGATTCACGACAGAGCCGCAACTGGTCGTCACCTCGCCATGACAGACCGCCGGCAGCGTATCGGCATAGCTCATGAGTGCGAGGTCATAGCCGGTAGATCCATCGATGCCCGGAATCGGCCGCAAGGACGAGCCGACGAAGATCCCCTGGCTGGGCGCATCGGGCCAGTCGTCAGCCGCGACAAAGAGGGTGAGTCCCATGCCGTTGGAATCGTACCCCACCTCGTCGTACTGATACGCCGTGTTGGGCATCCAGTAGCCGCTGGTGAGATAGCCGGGAATCACATTCGTGATGACATTGCCGACGATCTCGATGGGGCCCTCCTGATCCAGGACCTCGCCACCGCTGATCGAGATGCCCAATGTCTCCGACATCCACTCCGCCGCCTCGAAGAAGTCGCTGAGCTCCGCGCTCGTCATCTCCGCAAGTGTGTACTCCTGGATCGTCTGCCCCGCGCCAACGAAGGCGATCGTGTTGTAGGCGAATCGTCCGGTCCCCCCGTCGACTCCCCCCTCTCCCCCGCCGCTCGAATCGGCATCGCGGTAGTCGATCGCGCTCGAACCGATTCCGTTCCCGACCCTGACGAGGGCGCTGGGATCGATCGTCGAGCGTGCCGTGGGCGCCGCGCCATCGTCGCCGGCACAGCTCGCCGGCAGGGCCGCCGCTGAGGCGCCGAAGACATTTCCGGCAATGACGGAGCTCGTTCCAAGAGGCGGGGTAAAGAGGAGGACGCCCTTGCTCACGTCGGCGATGGCATTGCAGGAGAGCGTGAAGCCCCCCGTATTCTTCCCCACCCAGAGGCCATTTCGTGCATCGGCGTATCCAGCGTCGAAGAGGTCCTGAATGCGCGGGCCGCGACAGATGGCCGCGCCCGTGGCATCCATCCCGATGAGGTTGCGAAAGACGGTGACATCGGTCACGTCGGAACCGACATAGATCCCCGAGCCGTTGACCGCCTCCCCTTCGGGAACATCGTCGTCCTCGGTGAGCACGCCGAAGTTGCCGATGACGTTGTCCTGGATCAGATAGTCGCTCCCCGAAAAGAGACGAATGACCTCACCGCTGATCCCCACGTTTTCGCAATCTACCGCATTCATCCCAAGATAGTTTCCGCGCACCGTCACGCCGCCGCGGTTTTCATCGGTCGCGTCGTCCGCGTCGTAACCGATCTCGATGCCGAAGCCGCTGGCACAGCTGATCATGTTGTTCTCGATGAGCGTTCCCGCCTGTTCCAGGGCGTGATCCTCAATGGCATCCTCGAGAAATCCGCAGCTGCCGTCCGGATAGAGACCGAAGAGATTGTCGGAGACGACACAGTCCTCGCAGTTTGCGAGGGAGAGGCCGTTTCCGGCGACCACGAAGTTGACGATCGAGAGCCCCTTCATCGTCACATTTTCGACACGCCCCCCCTCGACATCACCGAAGGTGATGTTCGCGCAGGAATCACCGCCCACCAGGCACTCCTCTCCATCCACGATCACCTTGATCGTCGCGTCGCGGATGTCGTCGGTCTCCTCAGAACCATCCTGAGAAAAGCCATCGATCACGACGTTGCTGACCAAGACGGAGGGAAAGTAGAGTTCCGAACCAAACGTGATCGTGCAGGCATCGCAGGGGCCGGTACAGGCATCGCAGCCGGGGAGATCGAAGTTGATGACGTGCGGATTGGCCGCCGTCGCATCGCCCGCGTCGTTGATCGCATTGACCGCCTCGCGGAAGCTGCAGTTTTCCACCGTGCACTCTCCGTTATCATCGCCGGTCGTGTCGACCGTCACGGTGAGCGCCAGCGCCGATCCGGACGAGATGAGACAGAGCAGGCCGACGGTGCACAGGGATACGAGCAATCGTCGAAGAGACATGGGACCCTCCCGTGAGAACAGGCATAGAATCTGCATTTCCTGTGCCAGCGATGGGAGAGGGGATACATATTTATGTGTATGATATTATTAGAATATTTAAGGACCCCCTTTCGGATCGAGTCGTGGGGGGGCATTTTCTACCGGAAAGCGCCAGAGATTTGACGGTCTCGAAATGGTCCATTTCGGCCCCTTTCCAGAAATCCGATTTCGACGAAACACTTTCTCCCGGCAAACCGATACCCTATAGAGAGGGAGATCATGCCGATCGAGAAGATCAACGCGCAGCTCATCGGGCTGCCGCCGTCATGGCTCTCGCGCGTCAGCGGACGCGGCGGGTCGGTGGGCAACTCCGACCGCATCCGGAAGATGCTCGGCGAGCCGATCCCACAGCTCGTCGATCCGAAGGAGCTACCGCCGGAGATCGCCGCCCACTTCGCCGCGGGCGGCCTGCTCGAACGCCTGCGCCGAAAGCTCGCCCTCATCTCGCGCAAGAAGGGAGGGAAGATCCTCCCGGCGAAGAACACGATCGCCTCGGTCGACGAGGAGGACAACCTCTACGTCGGCGTCGATTTCCTGGAACAGTTCGGCGAGGATGAGGGGCTCGTCGCGGGAATCCTCGCGCACGAGTGGGGGCACATGCTCTCCGACCTCCCGAAGGGGGTCGACTGGTCGCATCTCACCTGGGATCAGCTCCACGCGCTGCGCCGCGACGAGGAGGGGGACGCCGACGGCTTCGCCGGCCGCGCCCTCTTCCTGCTGGGCTACAACCCGGAGGCGATGATCGCCTTCCTCGCGCGAAACGATCGCAAGCGCAAGGAGAAGAAGCTCCCCTGTCACAAGTACCACAACCACGCCACGCGCGCGGCGATCATCCGTGAGTCCTATGCCGCGCAGCGCCGTTCGATGGAGGTGGCGAAGAAGCTCTTCTTCTCGCAGTCGGATGGCACCAAGCCCAAGGTCGGCCGCGTCATCGGCTCCGGCTGAGCTGAGCACTCTCAACAGCATTGATCATGCATCCGACGCCCGCACCAAGCCGTCCGGGGTCGTTCGGCGGGCGGATCAGCCGGATTCCGACTGATCTTCCAAGGTGGTATTCGCAATGAACAATCTGAAATTATTGATGTTTTCGAGAATCGCAACTTTCAGTGCCTGACCCCGATTTGTTGCGATTTCATGCAGGGCACCCGGAAGGTCCGGAACGAACGGACGATCCTGGATGGCTGCGGGCGGCGCACGATATTCATCTCGGAATTGTAGGAGCAGAAAAAGAGAGGGGAGGCCGGTGGGCCTCCCCTCGAAACGATCATGCGATCGTCGTGGTCACGTGTTCTTGTGGCGGCAGAGCTTTGGCGAGGCGAAGATCATGATGATCGCCGCGATGCCGACGAGCGCATAGATGATGCGCATGAGCGCCGGGGCTGCGCCGAAGAGCGCTTCGACGAGGTTGAAGTTGAAAAAGCCGACCAATCCCCAGTTGATGCCGCCGATGATGACCAGGACAAAAGAAATCCACGCAATGACCTTCATGGGACCTCCTTGAATTGGTGAGACATCGATGAAGGTCTAAAAGTACACTACCTCCCTGAGGGTCACAACGGGAAATCGCGCTCGCGGCGATGCCGATGGATAGCGATCAGCGACAGGCTGATCAGCAGCAACGCGGGTATTGCGGACGCCGAAGTGGCTGGCGTCAACGCACAACCGCTCCCGCCTCCGCCGGCTTCGGTACCGGTGCCGGAGAGTGCGATATGCTGCGGGCTGTCGCCCGTGTTGTCCTGAATGCTCACCGTGGCGGTGAGCTCGCCGGTCGTCGCCGGGGCGAAGGTGATCTGGATCGTGCAGCTCTCGCCGGCGGCGAGCGTCGACTCATGGCAGTCGTCCTCCTTGCCGAAGCTGTGCGATTCCTCCCCCTCCACCACCACCGACGTGACGCTGAGGTCCTCCGTCCCGCTGTTGGAGAGTGTCACGTTCTGCGGCCCCTCCTGGCTGCCGACCGCCACCGATCCGAAGGCGAGGGTGGAGGCCGAGAGCGAGGCCTGTGGTGCGCCGGCGCTGACCCCCGTGCCGGAGAGCGCGACGGTCTGCGGGCTGTCGGAGACATCATCGGTGATCGTGAGCGCGCCCGTGTAGTCCTGGACCGCGGTCGGCTCGAAGGAGAGCTCGATCGTGCAGCTCCCCTGCGTGGCGAGCGAATCGCCGCAGTCGTCGGCTTCGGAAAAGGCGCCGTCGACGGCGACCGAGCTAAGCGCCAGCGTCTCGCTGCCGCTGTTGGTCATCAGCAGCTCGCGCGGCGCGCCCGCCTTGTTGATCGTCTGGTGGCCGAAGGCGATCGCCGTCGACGAGAGCGTGACGATCGGCTCCACCCCCCGTCCCGTGACGACGGCGGAGTCGAGGACCTCGCGGCTGAAGCTGATGAGCGAGAGCGCAGTGGCGAAGTGCCCGGAGGTGTCGGGATCGAAGCCGACGTCGATTTCGCACGACTCGAGTGCGCCGAGCGACATATCGCTGCACCCGTCGAAGACGATCGTGAAGTCGTCGCTCGCGGCGAGCTGGGCGTCGAAGATGTAGGTTGGCAGGTAACGGCGCTCTGGTTCGTGACGGTGATCGTCTCCTCCGCGCTCTCCCCGACGCGCGTGTCCGAGAATGCGAGCGGATCGGGGATCATCGAGAGGGTGGGGATGACCTGCCCCCGGGCGAGCCCCGGCAGCGAGCAGAGGACGACGACGATCGGTACGACGAAGCAGCGGATGGACATGGCGGCCTCCCCTTTCCCGTCAGTATACGCTTATTTACGGTGAATCGCGGATGGATCGTGGACCGCGCCCGGTCCCCTGGGGCGTCTCCTCACCATTTTCGCTTGCGACCGTGGCGCCCGCGCGGCTTGACCTCGCGCTCGACGTAGGCCTTCACCCCCGGCGCACTGCAGCGTGGGATCTTTTGCTCGATCGCCCCCTCGATCTTCTCGATGATTCCCTTCTCGAGCCAGTCGGCGATCGTGGAGACGATTCCCTCCGCGTCCATGCGCGCGGTGCGGCCGGCGCGGTGGATGTACTCCTCCACTGTCTCCGGCGGCCCGAAGTTGACGACGTGCTCGATCCCGCGCACGTCGATCCCGCGCGCGGCGATGTCAGTCGCCACGAGGATGCGGTGTTCCCCGGCGCGGAAGCTCGACATCGCATCGGTACGCTCGCGCTGGCTGCGGTCGGAGTGGATGACCGTCACGCGCATCCCCTCCTTCGAGAGGCTGCGCAGGATCCACTCCGCATCGACCTTGCGGCGGACGAAGACAAGCGTCGGCCCCAACTCCTGGTGCAGGAGCGAGAGGAGACAGGCCTTCTTGTCCTGTTCCTCGACGAGGTAGAGGCGGTGGTGGATTCCTTCCGCCGCGCGCCCGGAAGGGAGGACGTCGATGCGCACCGCATCGTCGAGGTACTGCCGCGCCAGCCGCTCGATGGCGTCGGGCATCGTCGCCGAGAACATCATCGTGTGCCGCTTCTTCGGGATGTGCTTGAGGATGTCCTTGATCTGCGGGAGGAAGCCCAGGTCGAACATGTGGTCCGCCTCGTCCAGGACGAGCTCCTCGATCGCGCCCAGGCGCACCTGCTTGCGCCGGACGTGATCGAGCAGGCGGCCGGGTGTGGCCACGACGATGTCGGGGTTCTCCTTGAGCGCCTTGAGCTGCGGCCCGAACTTCACGCCGCCGATGACGCAGGCGGTGGTGAGCTTGTGGTGTTTGCCGAAGAGATCGAGGAATGCCTTGCTCTGCAGGGCGATCTCGCGCGTCGGGCAGATGATGAGGCCGCGCAGCCCCTCGCCGTGGCGGAGCCGCTCCGCCATCGGGATGACGAAGGCGGCGGTCTTGCCCGATCCGGTCTGGGCCAGGCCGATCACGTCGCGCCCCTCGAGCGCCGGCGGGATCACCTGCGCCTGGATCGGCGTCGGGTGTTCGAAGCCGACGCCGGTGATCGATCGGAGGATCGGTTTGGAGAGCGCAATATCCGCGAAGCGCTCCTCGGTGGTGGTGACGGGGTGTTCCCCGAGCGGGATGGTCTGTGCCTGCCGTTTTGATGTCATGGGGAAGGCATAGGCGAGATGAGGGAAAAGGACAACGGTCCTCTTGGCAGGAGGATCATTTTGACAGGAGGGAGGCGGCTGCCAGCAGGATCTCCTCGCGCGAGAAGGGTTTGTAGAGGAAGTAGTGCTCGCCCCCCGCCTTGAGGAACTCCGCCTCCCGCTGGGTCATGTCGCCGTCGAAGACACCGGTCATGAAGACGCATTTCGTCTTCGGCTGGAGCTGTTTGAGTGCACGGCAGGCCTCGATGCCATCCATGCCGGGCATGACGAGGTCGAGGTAGATCAGATCATACTGGTGTTCGCGCGCGAGCGCGACCCCCTCCCGTCCACCGTGGGCGAGATCGATCGCGTATTCCTTCCCTGCGAACGTTGCTTCCAGCGCCTGCAGGACGATCTCCGAATCGTCGATGACAAGGATGCGCTTCACCATCCCCCCCCCGGGCGATCGATGCACGACCCTCCTTATATGTATAAATTATATCAAATAGAAAGGGAAAAGTGGAGGCGATTCCGATCGGCGAAGCATTTTCCCTGCGGAGGTGGAGGGGGACGTCCTCATGAGCGCATGAAGGTTGATTCCCCCCGGGGGGTCGAGTATTGAGGACGATATGGCGTTGCGCTCCTCTTTACCCATTTCGTGCCTCATGCTGGTGCTCCTCCTCCGTGCGGTCGCAGCGACGGCGCAGGAGGGGGAGGTGCTCCCGCTCGAACCGGTCCCGGCGCGCATCGAGGCGGTGCTTGCAAAATCCAGACCTGTTGCGGGCGAGCGCCTGGTCGCGGTCGCGATGTTGCACCCCCTTTACGCCGAGCGTGCCTTCGCCCCGCTCTGCACGTCCGATCGCGGGCCGACGCGCGCCGCGCAGACGCTGCTGGCGGAGATCGACCGCGCGCCCGCAGAGGGGCTTTTGCCGGCGCGCTATCACCGCGATGCCCTCGCAACGCTGACCGAGGCGCTCGCGTCCTGCCGTGACGAGGCATGTGTCGCCCCGCGCGTCGACTACGACCTGCTGCTCTCCGACGCCTTCCTGCGCCTGGCGCACGACTACGCGGTGGGCGTCCTGGATTTGGAGACGCACCGCGAGAAGCCCTTCCGCGTTCCGGAGGAGGTCGACCTTGCAGCTCTCCTGCGCGAAGCGGACGCGAAGCGCGACGCCGGCAAACCGCTGCGCGCACTCCTGCCGACCAACGGCGGCTATCCCGCCCTGCGCTCGGAGCTCGCGCACATGCGCCACCTGGCGGCGGCGGGCGGATGGCCGCGCGTCCCCGACGTCCCGCGCGGGGAGAAGCTCGAACCGTACGCCATCGATCCGCGGATCCTCGCGGTACGCCGGCGACTGGAGGCGACCGGTGAGCTCCCCGGCGGCCAGTCGACGCACGAGCGGGCGGTGGGCGAGATCACCGACGGCGCGGACTTCTATGGCGACGAGCTCGTCGAGGCGGTCATGGCCTTTCAGCGCACCCACGGCCTCGATGTCGACGGCGTGATCGGCCGGGGGACGGTAGCGGCCATGAACGTCTCTGCCGCGCGGCGCGTCTGCCAGCTGATCGTCAACCTCGATCGCCTGCGCGCGCTCTCCGAGCGGCTGGCGGCGCCGCGCTACGTGCTCGTCAACCTCACCGCGCCGGAGGCGATGCTCTTCGAGGAGGGGCGCGAGGTCCTCGACATGCGCGCGATCGTCGGGCGCACCCCCAAGAAGTTTCGCAGCCCGATCCTCACCAACACGATCAAATACCTCGTCTTCAGTCCCAAGTGGCACGTCCCGGTGAGCATCGCGGTCAACGAGAAGCTGCCGAAGCTGCGGAAAAACCCGGAGTATCTGCAACGCCTCGGCATCAAGGTCTACCGCAAGGGGGAGCGCGACGCGGGGCCGATCGATTCGACGGCGGTTGACTGGCATGCCGTCGAGGCGAGCGAGGAGAGCTTTCCCTATCACTTCGTGCAGAACCCGGGGCGCGGAAATGCGCTCGGCTACGTGAAGTTCATGTTTCCCAACAAGCACAGCGTCTACCTGCACGACACCTCCGACCGCCATCTCTTCGCGCGGCAGTCGCGCACGCTCAGCCACGGTTGCATCCGTATCCAGAAGCCGGTGGAGCTTGCGGAGCTGCTGCTGCGCGATCAGGAGAAATGGACGCGCGAGCGGATCGAGAAGGCGATGCACCGTGGGGTGGTGCAGGACGTGGGGCTCACCGAGCCGGTGCCGATCTCCATTCAGTATCTCTCCGCCTTCGCCGCCGACGGCGGTCCCGTCCGCTACTTCCCCGACGTCTACGGCTACGACCGCGAAGCAGCCCGCATCCTCTGTAAAGAATAGATCGTTGTGTTGCGCCGATGCTCTCGTTTCGTTCGCGACAGGCGATGGGGGTCGCCCCGGAGGATATTCAAGGCGCTCCCGACCTTCCCCGCTTTGTGGGGAAGGTTGAGCGAAGCGAGCGCGCCCAGCGACGAAGCGGTTACCCACTCAAGGGAGCCGAGGGGGAAGCACGGGGGCGACTCGCGGAGAGAGCCGAAGCTGTCGGCGAAATGCCGCCGGTCGCGCTTCATCATTGGTGTACGCGACGCCGAGGGCTGTCTGATCCGAGCGCTGGGCGCTCTGATGTGGAAAGAGCCCTGCGCGAGGGAGTTGCCCGAGGCGAGTCGGCATGAGACCGTTACAGCTTCGCGCGAACGGAGCGTTTGAGCCGCCGGGCTTCCCCCTCGGCTCCAACAAACGAGGAATATCCCAGCCCCCGTTGTGGGCGTAAGACAAACGATCTGGAACATCGTTGAGAACAGATCGGGGACAGGCCCCTGTGGGGTCCGTCCCCTATTGCCTTCGGATCGAGCTCTCTTCCCTAGAAGAAGAAGATGACGTTGGACATGATCGCGTTGGCGTTGCTCGCGCGCGTGCCCTTGTAGTTCGTCCGCAGGAAGTTGTATTCGAGGCCGATCACCAGTTCCTTCACCGGCATGAACTTCACGTTCGCGAAGCCCACCTGGTTGCGATCGACCGAGCCGGCCGGCACCTGCGCGTCGTTCAGGTCATCCATGCCATAGCCGATGTTCGTCTCGAACCAGGAGAGCCAGGAGCTCTTGATCTGCCCCCAGAAGGAGATCGTGCGCTGGCGCAGCAGATCCGAGCTGATCGAGAGGACCGAGCCCAGGCTATAGCCGTACTGGAACTCCGCCTCCGGTTTGAAGAAGCGGTGCGCCGGGAGGGCGATGCTGGCGGCGACGCCCCAGTTGTTGATGTCCGGCCCGCCCGCGTTCGCGTTCTTGTGCTTTGCATAGAGCGCGGAGAGATACGCCCAGAGCTTTCCGGCGGAGAGCGTGTGCCAAAAACCCATGCGCCCCTGGAACATCGGGATGCCGGTGGTGTTGCCGCGGTCGTTGAAGGCCATCGAGTTCGAGGGGAGGTTGATGCTCGCCGCTGCCTCGACGCCGCTTTGCTCGCCGAAGGGCTGCGTGAAGGTGAAGCGCAGCTGCGGCCGGCGGAAGCCGACGTTCCCCTGCCACCAGAGGTTGCCGCCGATGTTGAGCGTCGCGGTATTGAGCGGGCTGAAGAGGTCCCACTCCTGCCCCATCAGGACGCGCCAGCGCTCCTGCCCGATGCCGGCGTAGGCCCGCCGGATGCGCGGCTGCACCGAGTGGACCGAAAGGTTTCCGGTGCTGAAGAAGTCCATCTCCAGACGCGCGTCGACGGTGAAGGACTTACCGTTGAAATCATAGGGTTCGAGGTTGAAGCCGAAGCGCGTATTCTGCACCGTCCAGCTGATGAACGCGTCGTTGTTCCCGTCGGTCGACTCGTCGACCACCCGGTTGAAGCCGGTCATGTTGCGGTTGTAAGCCGTGTTGTCCGGATTGCCGGCGGCGTTGGCGCCGAAGCTCGAGAGCTGCGAATCGGCCCACATCGCCTCAGCCGAGATGAAGCCGTAGAGTTTGAGCGGACACTTCGAGGAGAGCGAGATGCTCACCGGCTCTCCGGTCTGCAGGTCGTCTTCCGCGGCGATGGCGGCGGTTGGAACGAAGAGGCCCGCGGTAAGCAGGAGCGACAGGACGATGCGAACGAAGCGCTTCATGGTCATGGCGATTTCCCTCCTTTGGTGCGATTGGGGGGCCGCCGCCTACCACGCACCCCAAAGGCCTGCAAGGGAAAATGCGGAACGCGGGGAATCGCGTCGCTACGATCGCTCGCCCGTCGGTGCGCGCAGCAGGAAGATCGCGGGGGCGGGGTGTTCCAGGGCGAGGTCCAGGCGCTCGGCGATCAAGGCAAAGGTGACCTGGGAGTAGAAGCAGATGTGCGTTTCGTCGCGGAGATAGTGCCAGCGCGCGAAATCGATCCCGTCGGCCGGCTGCGTCATGATGCCGAGTAACCCCTCCGGGCACAGGAGAGCGGCCATTTGCGCGAAGTCGCGTGCGGGATGCCGAAAGTGTTCGACCGTTTCGGAACAGGCGACGAAGTCGTAGCGCGCTTCGAGTGCGGTGGGATCGTTCGCATATTGCGGATCGTATTCGACGGTCGGAAAGCCGCGCTCGGAGAAGAGGCGCGAGAGCGTCGGCCCGGGACCGGAGCCGTAATCCAGCCCATGCGCCCCCGCCTCAAGCCGCGCCATCATCGGTTCCGCGAGCCGCCCGAGGAAGGCGCGGTAGGCCGGGTCTCCGGGATCGTTCTCGTGCAGGTCGTAGCGGCGGCGTTCCTCCTCGGGGGAGAGGTGGAAGGCCGCCGGGACGAAAATCAGCAAGCAGCGGCGGCAGCGATGATAGGGGCGTCGTTCGTCGCGGTGGGCGAACTCCGAGCGCGCGCCGCAGAGCGGGCAGGTCGGCTGCGCCTCCCGCCGCGTCATTCCGCCGGCCGTTCCGGAAACCACTGCTGGATCACGTCGACGATCTGGTAGGCCTGTTTCGCGTTCGAGATGTTGAAGCGGCTCTGCGGGATGAAGCGCCCGCCGCGCTTCTGATAGCGCTGGATGCGGATCTTCGGGTCGCCGAACTCGCCCGATTTCGAATCGAGGTCCTGGTAGAGGAACATGATGGTGGTCCACGCGCCGCGCGTGAGGACCTCCTTCTTCAGCTCCTTGACCTTCTGCTTGCCGTCCGCCTCGTCGGTCCAGTTGATCGTGATCGCGTCGATCGTCTCCGCCATGGGTGCCTCCCGAAAGGAATCAGAAACCGAAATGGGCCATCAGGGTGAAGCTGTCCTCCGCCAGATTGCTGCCGAACGAGACCGGCTGTCCGTCGAGCGTGCCGCTGATGAGCAGGATGCTGATAAGAAGACCGGACAGACGTGCGAACTGGCGCATGTGTTCCCCCTGAGAACGGTCCGTGCTTAGCTTCATCCGCCGGGAAGGACAAGCCCTTTTCGGGGCGGCCTATCAGCCGAGGAGGTCGTTGAGCAGATCGAGGTAATCGCCCATCAGCCGCGTGATGAGGAAGTGCCCGCGCACCTTCTCCCTCGCGTTGTGGCTGAGTTTTTCCCGCAGCGACGGATTCTTGAGGATCTCGACGACGCGATCGGCGCAGGCGTCGTAGTCGAGCGGCGCGACGAGGTAGCCATCCTTGCCGTCCTCGATCTGCATCGGGATGCCGCCGACCCGCGAAGCGACGACCGGCGTCCCCTTCCAGAGCCCCTCGGTCACCGTCAGGCCGAAGCCCTCCTTGATCGATTTCTGCAGCAGGACGCTCGAGATGCGCTGGATGGCGTTGACGAGGATGTCGTTGTTGCCGACGATGAAGATGACGTCGCCCTTTTCGGTCAACTCCTTCGCCTTCTTGTACACCCGGTTGTAGATGCGCACTCCCTCCGGATCGTCGGCGGCGAGGTTGTAGCAGAAGAGTAGGCGGCAATCGACCTTCTCCTTTATCTTCAGGAAGACCTGGAGCACCCCCTCCGGATCCTTCCACGGATCCATGCGCGAGACTTGCGTGATCAGCGGCTTGTCGGTGGGGATCTTCGCGTTGCGGATGTACTCGGCGATCGTCGCGTCGTCCAAGTCCTGATTTTTCATGTTCAGCGGGTCGATCGCCGGCGGGATGATGCGCTGCTCCACCGGGAGGTCGTTCTTCCGGTAGGCCTCGCTCGAGATGATCGCGACGTCGTAGCGCAGCAGATACTGCTTGAGGAAGTCCCAGAGCTCCGGATGCGGGTTGGCGATGTCGATGTGGCAGCGCCAGACCCAGGGCTGGCGCTTCTTGAAGAAGCGCACGAGCGGGAGCGGTTGCGGATCGTGGATGATGACGCAGTCGTGGTCGATGTGCGTGTAGACGGAGAAGCCCTCGACGATCTCCAGGTAAAGCCGGCGGTCCTCCTCGGTGATCTCCACATCGCCCCCCTGCAGGGCGTTGTGGAACTTCTTCGTCACCTCGAAGAAGGCGTGGTTGCCGTGCAGGATGCGCCAGCCGGTGTCGACGCCGATGTCGTTCATCATCGGGACGACGCGGCTGATGATCTCCGCGACGCCGCCGCCGACGAAGGTGGAGTTGAGATGAAAGATGTGCTTGTCGTAGATCTTGCTGGCCTTCCGGTGGAGGCCGGCGACAGCGCAGGCGCCGATGACGTCGATATAGTGTTCAATGCTGTGCATCATACCTCCCCCTCAGTGATGTCGGTTCCTTAAAAAATACACGCCTGATGCGAAAAACGCAATCATTTCACCGGCGAGGATCGGCGCTCCTCATCTTGACGCGACATGCATCGACCGGTACTTTCGAGATTCCGAAAGGAGGGATCATGCGAAAGAACAGCGTCGTTCTCTTGACCGTCGTCCTCGTGTGCGCCGTCTCTGCGGCGCCGGCCGGAGCGGCCTGGAAGGCCTTCTCGCCGGAGGGGGGAGCGTTCACCGTCGTGATGCCCGGCACGCCGACCTACCAACAGAAGACCGACAAGACGCCGGTCGGTCATATCGGGGAGCACATCTGGACGGTGAAGGAGGGCAAGATGACGGTGACGGCGGAATACTCCGACCTGCCCGAGATCGCCGTCCTCTTCGGCGGTCACCACGATATCTACAAGAAGACCTTCGCCGCCTTCCTCAAGGATGTGCAGGGGAAGGAGCTTTCGGTGAGCGACTTCACGGCGGGAGGGTGGGCCGGCGAGGAGCTCTCCTATGAGACGGCGACGCGGACGGGGAAGGTCCGCGCCCTCCTCATCCACAAACGCCTCTTCGTCCTCCAGGCCTCGGCGGTGAAGGGCGCCGGCGACGACGCGGCGATGGATCGCTACCTCGCCTCCTTCCAGCCGCACAGCAGCCCGCCGCGCGAGCATCGTCGTCCGGCGCGCAGCTGGCGGCGCGGCGGCAACAAGCGCTGACGGGCTAGTAACCCAACAGCTCGGCGGTGAAGACGAGACCACCCTTGACGAACCAGCCGAGCTTCTGGCGCGAGGTGAAGGCGTTTCCGGCGCGGTCCGCGAACTCCATCTTGCGGTAGGGGATGATCCCGCCCCACATCTCGAAGTGCACTCCCTTGACAATTTCGAAGTCGGCGCCCGCCCCGGCGTGCGTGTCCATGAGCTTCACGAAGTGGTCGGGGACGCCGCCGCGGCTCTTCACATCCCAGACGAATCCCTCGAAGTCGCCCTCGATGAAGAGGCGGCAGAAGTCGGCGACGCGAAAGTTCGCGCGGATGTACTGCGGCAGGATCGTCTCGAATTCGAAGAAATTTTCCGGTCGCACGACAAAGCCCAGAATCGGATAGGGCATGTAGGTCCAGAACTCCTTGCTGACGAAGACGCCGAAGAAGAGCGCGCTGATGTCGGAGAAGGCCCAGCCCGCGACGATGCCGCCCGGGTACTGGAAGTCGTGGGAGTCGATGCTCTTGAGGTCCGAGGAGATCGCCGGCTGGAAGTTCACATCCAGGACCCAGTTGTCGTTCAGGGTGATGAAGCCGTCCAGCACAAGGCCGATGTAGTATCCGGTGATCGAATTTCCCGGGACGTAGTTCGTGACGTTGTGCAGGCGGAAGTGGTGCATGAAGGAGCGCGCGCCCACGCCCATCGCGAAGTGCTCCGAGATGGGAATCGGCACGGTGCCGCCCACGTCGATGACGTGCGTGGAGATATCCTGTCCCGGCGCATTCTTGAGCGCCGATTTGCTGTCGTAGGTGTAATCGATATGCGCGAAGCCGTTCATCTCCGGCATCAGGCGCCAGATGCGGCGCTCGGCGTGCGGGAGGTTCGTGACCCCGGCGTCGGCGGGGGTCGCGCTTGTGAGAACAACGGTGCAGAAGAAGAGGAGTGCCAGCCATCTTCGTTTCATATGCGTTCTCCCGGTCAGAGCTTGTAGCGCCGGCGCATGCCGACGATCGTTATACCCGATGCCCCGCGCCGCAGGGAGACGTCGACCGAGGGACGCCAGAATTCCTCGCCGGCGCGCCGCGTCTGGATGCGAAGCGTATAGGTCCGGCCGCGCTCGATCGCCGCCGCAGCCGTGTCGTCGAGCACGGCGCGCCGCTCCTGCGTCTCTCGCCAGGGGGTGAGCTGAACCTGTCCCTTCATCGTCCCGAGCTGGGAACGATAGCGCGTCGTCGCCGCATCGACGAAGCCGTAGTGCACCGCGTAGTCGGTGAAGCGCACCACGAACCCCTCATGCCGACGCTCCAGGGCGACCTCGCCCAGGGGGTTGAGCTGTGCAAACCAGTAGCGCCCGATCTTGTCGCGACGCTCGATGAGCGTGCGCGCGACGTAGTCGGCGATCGTCGAGTCGGGATAGTGCGCCTCGGCGACGATCGCGCGGATCGCCTCGTCGGAGAGGCGCATGACGATCGCCGCCGCCCAGAGTGCGTCGCGCTCCGTCATATAGGCGAAGGCGGCGTTCGGATACGCGGGCGACCAGGAACCCGGATCGAAGTCCTTCGATTCCAGAAAACCCAGCCCGTGTTGCTTCGGCGCGTCGACGTCGTCCGCCGTCGGGTCGTAGACGCCCAGCGAAAACATCGTCGCAAGCGCATCGGGATAGCCGTAGTCGTGGCTGTACGGACTCGTGGAGCCGCGCTGCCAGCTGCCCACGTCGCCGAAGGCCGTCGAGAAGTCGACGAGGATGTGCAGGATGTAGCCGCGCTCCCCGTCGACCGAGAGGAAGGTGTCCATCGTGCCGTTCTGGGTCATATGGCTGTTGTTGATGAGCGAGGAGACGACCTGGTAGCCGCGCAGTTCGCGGCGGTGTTCATGCGGGATGCGGTCGTTCGCGTCGCCGCGCCGGCGCCCGCTGAAGGAGAAGGGACCCAGCAGCCGTCCGGCGGGGAAGAGGGTCGCGACCGTCCGGATCGGTGTGCCCCCCTCGCCGCCGGCAATGCGCTTGATCGCGTTGTCCACGTCCTCCTCGGTGAGCGGGCGTACGCGACGGTACTTCTTGCGCGTCGTCGCCTTCTCGTCCAGCCGCAGCTGACGGCGGTGCAGGTGCAGCAGGAAACTGGGAGCGACGTTATAGCCCACCGCGCGCACGATGCGCGCGGCGATGAGCTCCGCGCCGGTCGCCAGCCCCGGATGGTCGGCCGGATCGAAGGTGAGCAGGTAGAGGCGGCCGCGGCGATCGCGCACCAGCGCGCGCGGTGCCAGGCCCCGGACGCGCGCGGCGAGGATTGTGAGCGACTCCGAGAGGTCGGGGGCCTCCTTCGGATCGAAGGGGTGGGCGATCTCCCGCGTCGAGAGGTCGAAACGCCCCAGACGGTTGGTGAACCAGGTGGAGTCGGGGACCTCGTCGAAGTTGTTGATGTTGAGCGCCTCCTGTCGGCCGCCGACGGCGATCTTGTCCGCGCCGCGGCCGAGCCGGTCGGTGAGCGCGACGAAGCGCTCGACCTGTTCGTAGACGAGCTCGTAGGCCGACTCCTGCGGCTTGTAGGGTTTTTTGCTCGGCGGGAGCTCGATTGGCGTGCGATCGCTGTCGGCCAACCAGCGCGCCGGCGGGTAACGCAGCGGTCCCCATTTCCCGCAAGCGGCGAGGACGGCCACGGCGATCACGATGATGGCGAGGCGATTGCGCATTCCTCCTCCGTCAATCCTCTTTGGAGATGTTGAGCATAAACTTCACCCCCTCGCCCCCGTAGGCGACGCGGAAGCGCGCCAGGACGACCTGGAAGAAGTGCAGGTTCAGGCCGCCGCCGGCGGAATACTTAAACTGCTTGAACGAGAAGTCGCTCGGCCCGTGGAAGACGCGACCGGTGTCGTAGAGCAGCACCCCCTCGATGCCGCGCCAGATCGGATAGCGGTACTCGACGTTGAAGACCACGCTCGCCTGGTCGTGGAAACGCCCGCGCGAGAAGCCGCGCAGCATATTGCCGGCGTCGAGCACGGCCAGCCGGTAAAAGGGGACCTGGCTTCCGCCGGTGGGCTGGGTGAAGTGCCAGGCGTTTCGGATCATGAGGACGAGCCCCGGCCGCCAGAGCGGGAAGTACTGTGTCAGGAGGAGCCGGTAGTCGTTGAAGCTGAAATTGCCTCTGCCGACGTGCTGATAGCGGCGGAACCAGCCGCGCCGCAGGCCCCCCTTGAAGGGGAGGGTCGGGTTGTCGCGGGTGTCGTGTTCCAGACCGAAGCCGACGCGGAAGTGCGAGATCCACTGTCCGAAGCCGGGGATCTGGTTTGGCGCGAAGAGCGTGTTGACGCTGGGGTCGCCCCCTTCCGTGCTTGGCGACGTCGTGGCGCTCGCCCCGCCGACGTGGAAGAGGAGGCTGAAGTGGGGAATCACCTCATAGGGGATATCGACTCCTTCCTCGATGTCGGTCCAGCGAAAGCGCGCGTGGTTCCCCTCCACCGATCCCGGCCCCAGGCCGTAGAAGTCCTGATCGAGCTCGCGCTTCCAGTTGACCCCCACGTTGTAGGAGACCGGCCGATCCAGCAGCATGAAGGCGTTGGGCTTGGCGAAGTTGATCGCCGCCTCCTGGTTGAGGCTGACGTGGATCTTGTACCAGCCCTTTAGCTGATAGCCCTTATGAAAGAGATCGGTGTGGTGGAAGCCCAGGCCGCCGCCGAAGCTCGATCCGGCGCCGAACTGGATGACCGGATAGACCCAGAAGGTCTTCTCCTTGTTCGAAAGGAGGTCGGCGGTGCGCTCGACCACGTGCTTCTGCTCCATCACGTGCAGGAGGGCGCCGATCGGCCAGGTGACCCCGCGCATGACGTAGGCCGGGATCTCGAAGGGGAAGAGGACGATGCGCTTGATCGTATAGCTGGGCGGAACCGTGAAGGTGGCCGTCGGTTCGGTGCGGGAGGGCGTGTCCCCCTCTTTCGCGGCGTGTGCGGCCTGCGCGGAAAGGGCGCTGGCGGCGATGCAGCAGGAAAGGACGATCAGTCGGCGCACAGACATTCCCCCGTCCAGAACGATCGCAGTATTGCATTTTTGCGGTCGAGCGCAATAGATTAACGCCCGCGACCGATGGGTCGTAGTACAAGGAGGGGACGATGCGACGGATGACGGCGGTGACGGTTGGTGCGGTGGTGATCCTGGCGTCGGGCGGGGCGCGGGCGCTCATGCCTCCGATGACCGAGGAGCAGCTCACGGTGCGCTCGAACATCATCGTGGAGGCGGAGGTCCATGCGATGCGCTGCACCGGCGAGTTCGAGACGAACCGCTGTTTTTCCAGCGTCGGCTACGAGGCCGAGCTGGATGTGAAACGCACGCTCAAGGGGGAGCACTTCAAGCGGCTCAAGCTCCTCTTCATGCACACGATCTACAACGAGGGGTGCGTCGGCTCGCCCGACACGATTCATTACGTGGACGAGGGGGGGACCTACTACCTCCAATGCCGTGGTGATCGCTGCCGGCTGACGAATTGGAACGGCGTACGCTACGAACGGCACGGGACGAAGCGTCTACCCAAGTGCGAGGAAGAGATCGACGATCAGAAGTGACAGTTCATCGAGAAGGCGATGCCGGGTACCGTCTGCGCGCGCGTTCCATCCGGATCGATGATATCGA
>CAYPII010000007.1:23581-38595 GCA_964410765.1 uncultured Myxococcales bacterium
ACGCCCCCCACGGCGTTCTTGGCGATCTCCACCTTCACCCCGTCGGCGATGAAGTGTCCGGCGCCGATGCTCGTCTCGTGGATGGTCTGTTTCGCCCCCGTCAGGTTGTTGTTCACACCGCCCGGCTGAAACTGGCGTGCTGCGGCGTATTTGAGGAAGCCAAACCAGCTGCGCGCGTGATTCAGATCCCAGTGGAGATTGGCCAGCCCCGCGATGTAATCGGCGCGCGGGTTCCCCCCGCCCCGGAAGCCCTTGTAGAGCGCCTCGAAGCCGAGCTCCCAGTACTCCGCGAACCACCAGCCCAGGTCGAAGTTGGCGCCGAAGGTGAGGTGCCGGTTGGAATCCGGCTCCGGGCCGACGTAGCTGGTGAATGCCAGATAGTTCTGCCGGTGCTCCGGGCCCCAGTCGACCTCGAGGATCCCCAGCGCGTTCGGGACGTCGGCGACACGGAAGATCGTGTCGCCGGTCGTGCTGTTGCCCACGCCGCCGTAGACGGTGATCATGTCGGTGAGCGCCGCAGAGATCAGCGCCCCGGTGAGCGGGCCCGGGTAGAGCGGCGCGCGAGAGAGGATGCTCAGCGAGATCGTGTCGTTGTAGTCGTACTCGTAGGACTCGAAGCCGGTGATCAGGCCGATGCGGCCGACCGCGAGCTCGACGTTATGGGTGTGCGCGAGGCGCACCGCCGCGTAGGCGTGCTCCAGCGTCGTGGTGCCGACCGTCGATCCGGAGGGCGCGCGCCCGAAGTAGATGTCGGCGCGCAACCGCGCGCGATCGTTGATCCGCTTGATGACATCGATCTCGAAGCGTTCGACGAAGAACTCGGCGACATCTTCGCCGGGGGTCGGCGGGGTGCCGGTGGTGATGTTGGGCAGGACGTCGCCCAGCACGCCCGGATAGCCGCCGCCGCCTCCGTAATTTGCGGTGACCGGATCGTTGCTGAAGCGCTGCCAGCCGGCGCCGGTCGTCAGAAAGCCGGTCATCTCGAAACCGCCGCGCACCCACTGCTCCGCGCCCTCGACCGCGCGCGCGACCGAGGCGGGAAGGATCAGGGCCAGGATCGTTCCGGCCAGGAACAGTCGCTTCATCGCGGTTCCTCTCACTTCACGCAGTAGGCCGAGTAAGCGATGCGGCCGTCGACCTGGTCGATGATGATCCCGTGCGTCTCCGTCTCGAAACCCGGGAAGCTGTTGTCGAAGTCCTGGTAGATTTCCATGTACTCGATGATGCTCTTCGTACGCGGACTGATCTTCTCGCCCGGCATGATGATGGGGATCCCCGGAGGGTAGGGGACGAGCATCACCGCGAGCGTGCGGTCCATCATGCGCTCCAGCGGCACCTTCTCGTATGCACCGCGCACGAGGTGCGCGTAGGCGTCCGCCGGCGTCATCACCTGGTCGGGCATGATCGAGAAGACATCCGAGGTGACCTTCGCGATGCCCGCGCGCTTCAAATGCCCGTGCATCTCCGCGGCGAGCTCCTTGATGCGCATGCCGGCGTAGCGCTCCGGATGTTCGGCCACCATGTCCGGGAATATCTCCTCCAGGTGTGCGTTGCGGTCGAAGAGCCGCTTGAACTCAAAGAGCTCGGCGAGCATCGAGCCCGACTTGCCCTTCGTGACGCCGATGGAGAAGAGCAGCAGCGTCGTGTAGAAGCCGGTCTTCTCGACGACGATCCCGCGGTCGCGCAGGAAATTGGAGAGCATCGGCGCCGGCACGCCCCACTCGCCCATCGACCCGTCGACGTGCATCCCCGGCGTGAGGATCGTGACCTTGATCGGATCGAGCATCATGTAGTCTTCTTCAGCACCCGCGAAGCCGTGCCATTCGGCGCCGGGACTGAGCAACCACGCCTCGGGGGAGGAGGCGAGCGTGGCGCTGTCGACCTCCTCGAAGGGGGTGTTCTTCACCTTCTCGCCATGCTCCCCGCTGGTGGTCACGCGCTCCTGCTGCCAGGTGGAGAAGAACCAGCGGTCCTCCTCGGGGAGCGATTTGTCGTCCATCAGCTCGCGGCGGATCTTCGCCACCTTCTTGCGGAAGACAACCGCCTCGTCGATGGAGTCGAGCACGAGCGTGCGCCCCGCCGCCCCCTGCATCATGCGCGTGGCGACATCGCAGGAGGCGATGATGCCGTACTGCGGCGAGGTGGAGGTGTGCATCATGAAGGCCTCGTTGAAGGTGTCGAAGGGGATGGTCCGGCGCCCCTGCTTCACATGCACCATCGAGGCCTGCGAAAAAGCGGCGAGCAGCTTGTGCGTCGACTGCGTGGCGAAGACGGCCGGATGGTCGGGGGCGTGCTCCTCGGCCATCGCGAAGCGCCCCTCGTAGAGCGGGTTGAAGCGCGCGTAGGCATACCACGCCTCGTCGAAGTGCAGGTTGTCGGAGGAGTTCTTGAGCTTCTCCTTGAGCGTCACGACGTTGTAGAGCAGGCCGTCGTAGGTGGAGTTGGTTACCGTCACCTGCTTGATCGAAGCGCTCTTGTCCGTGATCAGCGGGCAGGCCTCGATCTTCTTCTGGATCGTGTCGGCGTCGAACTCCCGCTCGTGGATGCCGCCGATGATGCCGTAGGCGTTGCGCGAGGGGGTGAGGTAGATCGGCACCGCACCCGTCATCGTGATCGCGTGCTGCAGCGACTTGTGGCAATTGCGGTCGATCAGGACGACGTCACCGGGCGTCACGTTGGCGAACATCACCATCTTGTTCGCCGTGGACGTTCCGTTGGTGACGAAGAAGGACATGTCGGCACCGAAGGTGCGGGCTGCCAAACGTTCGGCCTCGCCGTTGACCCCGGCGTGTTCCATCAGCGAACCCAACTCCGGGACGGAGACGGAGAGGTCGGCGCGGAAGACGTTTTCGCCGAAGAAATCATAGAAGACCTTGCCGGCCGGCGACTTGAGAAATGCCAGGCCCCCCATGTGCCCCGGCGTGTGCCACGCGTACTTGTACTCCATCGTATAGCGCACGAGTTCCCGGAAGAAGGGGGGCATCAGGTTCTCGACGTAGGTCTTTGCCGCCAGGTGCACCTTGCCGGCGATGAAGTGTGGCGTATCCTCCATCTTCCAGACGTAGCCCTGCACCTTCTTCAGGACCGAGAGCGGGATATCCTGCACCTTGTGCCGTGCGGTCATGATGAAGATGGGGATCTCGTCGTTCGGGGCGCGGATGGCGTCGACCACGTCCTCGCAGCTGATCGGGTCGTCGCCGATTTCCCAGTCGAGCAGCACGCAGCTGATCTCGTGGTGTGCGCGGAAGACGGCGATGCCGTCCTCGGCGGAGGTCGAGACGAGCGTGGAGAAGCCGGTTTCCTCGATGCTCTGGATGATCTCCTCGATCGCGCGTCCACTGCCGTCCTCCTCGTGGACGGTGTCATCGATGATGAGGATCGGAAAATCGTGTCGAAAGCTCATCCCCCACTCCTTTCAGCCCTCGGGCCGATGACGACGCGTCATCGTGCCGGCAATGCCGCGGTTACCCAGATCGGTTTGGAGGGGGGGGTGTTGCCCGTGCCCATCGGTTCCCCCTTGTGACCGCGTGCGCAGCGACACGCTACCCCGTTCCGACCGACGCTTCAACCCGAAAGCGCGAAGCTGCTCTTGAGCGTGCATGTTCCCACAGGGCATGAAAAAACCCGACCCCGGTTCAACGGGGTCGGGTTTTTTGTTCGGAGGCATCGGTGCTATTCGTCGACATCACACGGAATGCAATCGCCGTACTCGTCGACGCCACAGGGGCATTCCTCCGCGTCCTGCGCGAAGAGGGGCGGCGAGACCAGAAGCACCGTGAGCAGCGCGATGACCATCAAAGCCAACGCTTTCTTCATAGGGATGCTCACCTCCTTTCCAGCGCGATGCATACTCCGTTCCGGGGGCCGGGGAAAGCAAAATCGCGCGGGGGCGTTCTCTCCCACCGCCCCCCGGAAACGCTGCCTTGCCCTCTGCGGCAGGGAACGGTAAACTCAAAAAATGAAGGGAGTTCGGATGGCATGCCGACCGACGATCGCAGTGACCCTGGTTTTTCTGATGGCGGGGGCGGTCGCCTGCTCGAAGGTGAGCGACGGGATTGGCCGCGTGGGGGCCTTTTCCGCGAGCGATCTGAGTGCAAAACGGGTGGCGCAGCGAATGGCGAAACACTTCGCCCTCCATCGCAATCGCCCCCATTTCGGCAGCCGCATTGGCCCCGCGCGGACGATCGTCAACACCAAGTCGAACGATCGCGGCGTGGAGATCGGCCTGCGCTTCGGCGAGCAGACGGGCGACTTCAAGGTCTACAAGCTCGCCTCCGAGGTAAATCGCCAAAAAATCATCGCCTCCTACGATCGCATCGAGCGCACCCAGAGTGTTCGCCAGGGGAGCCCGTACCGGTGGTGCTATATGGCCCGCCGCGACCTCCTGCTCGACTGCCAGATGATTCCAGACGATCAACAGGAGGCGGTCAAGGAGCAGTTCCTCGACGTGCTCGAATGACGCCCCCGCTCTCGATTGACGAACGGCTTCGAACACAGTAGCGCTCTTCCCCGATACGCAACCGGTACGAAATGAGTGGAGGCCTCGTTCATGATCCAGACGCGCCCGATCTTCTCCTGCGGCATCGCTGTCCTGCTCGCGCTCTCGCTCCTCGGCTGCGGCTCCTCGACATCGCGCAGCGCCTCGATCGAGGCCGACGCAATCACCCAGGCGATCCTCGCGACGAACCCGGATGGCGTCGTCGCTGGGCAGGCGATGGCCGAGATCACGCTGCCCCCCTGCCGTAACGAGGACGGCCAGGCGTGGACGGCCCCCATCTACTACTCGCTCTATCAGAGCAGCGCCGGAACGCTCCCCGACTGGCTCGCCTTCGATGGCTTCAGCCGGATCCTCGGCCTCGCCGACGGCGTGGCGGTCGTCCCCGACTCGCTGGCCGAGGCGCTGACGATGACCTACGGCTGTGCCGGCGCCGGGATCCAGACCTTCACGATCGAATTCGTCCTCAACGACGCCGACGGGGACGGGACGATCGACGCCTGAGGCCGGGAGCATTCCCATAACCGGTTGTCTTTTCAGGATAAAGTGCTACACTGAAGGGGTCCGCTGGGGGGATCCTCTATGAAGAAATGCATCATCGGCCTCGTTTTCGTTGTCTGTGCGGCACTCCTCTTCGTCGCCGCCGGTGCTCAGTCCCAGACGAAGTCCGACCTGCCGGAGGGGTATGCGGAGCCGACCGAGCTTCCCCCCGGCGCGATCACGCTCGAGGAGCTCGACCGCCGCCGCGCGCAGCAGCGGGGAGGAGCGGCGACAGAGGGGATGGCGCCGGCCGCTCCGGAACCGATGCCGGCTGCACCCTCCGAACCGATCTCCGCGCCGCCCGCGGCCGCACCCGAACCGATGCCACCCGAAACCGCTATGCCGCCGCCCCCTCCGGCTGCGGCACCGGCATCGACGCCGAGGACGACTGTGGGCGATACGCGCGCAGCGCCGGTGGACTGGAGCAAGGCGCCCCCGGAGGCGCGTGGTATGGATGCCGCACCCTCCGCGCCAGAGCCGATGGCACCACCCCCGGCGGCCCCACCGCCGATGGCCTCGCCGGCCCCGGCAGCACCTGCTTCGGCAGCGCCCGCCGCGACGACCGCCGGCCCCGGCTACTCCGACCTGCCGAAGGGCTACGCCGAGCCGACCGAACTCCCGCCGGGCGCGGTGCGCCTGGAGGATCTCCAGTCGCCCTACGATACGATGTCCGAGCCGACGCCGCAGATGCCGGGGTTTGAGGAGAGCGCGCCGGCCGCCGCCACGCCGCAGTCCACCGACGAGATCGAGATGGTCGGCGACGATATGGACGAGCAGGATTCCTACATGCCCCCCTCGCGCTGGGAGTAGGGGGCTGCTCCTCGATCGCACGAACCGCTGGCGCAACGCCGGCGGTTTTTTCGTGCGCCGCGCTCCGTTGACCTTTTCCGCCAAACATCCTAACACCGCCGGGAAGGGGAACGACGTTGTCCGCAAAGGAGCCCGGCATGAAGGAATTCACATCCTACGTTCCGCACGATGCGACGATGCGCGACTTCTCGATCCATGCCGTCATCGTCGGCGCGATCTTCGGCATCCTCTTCGGGACGGCAAACGCCTACCTCGGCCTGCGCGTGGGGCTCACCATCTCCACCTCCATCCCGCTCGCCGTCATCGCGGTCGCCTTCTTCCGGGCCACGCGCGGCATCTGGGGGAAGACGAACATCCTCGAGACGAACATCGCGCAGACGACCGGCTCCGCCTCCTCATCGCTCGCCTCGGGGACGATCTTCACGATCCCGGCGCTCTTCCTCTGGGGCTTCGCCCCCTCGATCGCGCAGATCGGGACGCTCGCACTCCTCGGCGGTGTGCTCGGCATCCTTTTCATGATCCCGCTGCGCCGCTTCCTGATCGTGAAGGAACACGGCCACCTCCCCTATCCGGAGGGGACCGCCTCCGCGCAGGTCCTCATCGCCGCCGATGAGGGGGGAACGCGCGCGAAGAACGTCTTCCTCGGCATGGGGATCGGCGCCGCCTACAAGGCGGTGATGGGATTTTTGAAGCTCATTCCCTCTGAGGTCGCGGTGCGCGTGCCGATCCTCAAAAAGGGGCTCGTCTCGCTGGAGACCTCGCCGGCGCTGTTGGGCGTGGGATTCATCCTCAACTACCGCATCGCCTCGATCATGGTCGCCGGCGGCCTCTTCTCCTGGGTCGTCCTCATCCCGACGATCGCGACCTTCGGGGAGGGGCTGGGCGCCCCCTTCTTCCCGGAGATGATCAAGCCGATCGCGGAGATGGGACCGAACGAGATCTGGACGCGCTACATCCGCTATATCGGCGCCGGGGCGGTGGCGACCGCCGGAATCCTCACGGTGATCAAGGCGTTCCCGACGATGTATCATTCGCTCAAGATCGGCTTGCACGAGCTCACCCGGCGCGGCGTACCCAGCCAGGGAAAGCGGCGCACCGACCGCGACCTGCCGATGTGGGTCGTCTTCGGCGGGGCGCTGCTGGTCGTGCTCGCGGTGGCCGTGCTCCCGCACGCCATCGGCGAGGGGGCGCCGGCCGTCGTCCGCGTCTTGGGTGCAATCTGCATCGGCGGCTTCGCCTTCCTCTTCGTGACGGTGAGCTCGCGCATCGTCGGGATGGTGGGGGTGACCTCGAACCCGACCTCGGGGATGACGATCGTCGCACTGCTGGGCACCGCCTTCCTCTTCACGGTGCTTGGCTGGACCGACGACATGGGCAAGGCCGCGGTGCTGACCGTCGGCACGGTCGTGGCGGTCGCCTCCTCGATCGCCGGCGACATCTCACAGGACTTGAAGACCGGCTATCTCATCGGGGCGACGCCGGCGCGCCAGCAGTTCGGCGAGCTTCTGGGTGTGATCTTCTCCGCCTTCTGCATCGCCGCCGCGGTCTGGTTTTTGGGCGAGGCCTTCGGCTTCGGTTCCGAGGAGCTCCCCGCACCGCAGGCGACGCTCATGAAGACGGTGATCGAGGGGGTGCTGCAGGCGAACCTCCCCTGGGGGCTCGTCTTCATCGGCGGCGCGATCGCGATCACCGCCGAGATCGTCGGCATCCGCTCGCTTCCCTTCGCGGTCGGCATCTACCTGCCGCTCTCGGTCAACACCCCGGTCTTCGTCGGCGGCTGCATTCGCCGCTTCATCGAGCACCGCAGCCGCGCGGACGAGGCGATCCTGGAGAAGCGCCGCGACCAGGGGATTTTGCTCGGCTCGGGGCTGATCGCCGGCGAGGGGATCATGGGCGTGGGCATCGCGCTGTATGCCTTCTTCTATGGCAAGCCGCAGGGGCTGGGCATCGGCTGGCCGCACCCGTGGGGGGAGGTCGTCTCGGCGGCCGCCTTCGGCCTGCTCGCCGCCTATCTGCTCCACATGACGCGCAGCAAGCGCGTCCGCGGCTAGCGCCCCTTCCTGAGAGATATCTCAAACGAAAAAGTGTCAACAAATCGGGGTCAGGCACTGAAAGTTGAATATTCAACAAATTGGTGCCTGGCACTGAAAGTTGCAGATTCTTGATATTGTCAATAAATTCAATGTGTTTGACGTGAATTGTCTTGGGTCTTGGGTCTCGGGGCTCGGGTCTCGGGTCTTGGGTCTTGGGTCTTGGGTCTCGGGTCTTGGGTCTTGGGTCTCGGGTCTCGGGTCTTGGGTCTCGGGAAGATCCGGAACGAACGGATAGACGCGGGTGGCGATCGTCCGATCTCCTTCGAAAGGGCCCTCTGAGAACGTGGAGAATCTTCTCGGGCGTTCTCGGAGATGACGTATTTAGGCGATATTGGCAGTTTTTGAGAATATCATAACCATTTGTAATAATAGATATTTTCGTATTCCCTCCCTTTTCTTGCCGTTCTCAGATTTTTTCCGAAAATGAGCAACTTTGGCCTGTCTTCCGCTCGATAATACCGGTGAATGGGAGAACAGACATGAAGACACCGGACATCTACAGCTACCTCGACTTCCGACAGTTCATCCATGACTACTACACCTGGCGGAAGAAGGAGTCTCGGCATTACTCCTACCGCGTCTTCGCGAAGGCGGCCGGCTTCTCCGCGCCGAGTTTCATCAAGCACGTCATCGAAGGCGATCGCAATCTCACCGGCAAGTCGATCGCCGGCTTCGCCAAGGCGCTCAAGCTCGACCGCAAGCAGAAGAAGTACTTCGAGCTGCTCGTGCAGCTCAATCAGACCGAGAATCCGGAGGAGCACCGTCGGCTGCTGAAGAAGATCGAACAGAACCAGCGCATCAACAGCTCGAAGATCATCAACGAGGACATGTTCGAGTTCCTCTCGCGCTGGTACTACGTCGCGATCTGGGAGATGGTGGGGCTCGCCGACTTTCAGGAGGATCCCGCCTGGATCGCCAAGAAGCTGCGCCCGCGCATCACGACGCAGCAGGCGCAGGAGGCGATCGCCCTCCTGCACCGCCTCGACCTCATCGGCACCGCCGAGGAGGGTCGGATCGTCAAGAAGTACCCCGACCTCAAGACCGAACCCGAGGTTCGCTCGATGGCGGTGATGCATCATCACTGCGACATGGGCCACCAGGGCATTCGGTCGGTCTCGGAGAAGCGTGCGGCGCACCGCGAGCTGGGCGCGATCACCGTGGCGAGCACGCGGGAGCGCTTTCAGCAGGTGCGGCAACGCATGCGCGAGTTTCGCCAGGAGATCCACGAGATGCTCTCCGACGTAAAGGATCCCGAGGTCGTCTATCAGATGAATTTTCACCTCTTTCACCTGAGCGAGGTCCCCCAATGAAGCATAATCAACTCTTTCGCACCATGAGCACCCTGGCCCTCTGCACGGTCGCGCTGCTGGCGAGCGCGTGCGCCGGTTCCAACCGCGGCGTCGACGTGGGCAACCCGCTCGACCTCGACGAGGGGACGCCGAACGTCTACCGCAATGCGGATCGCGGCATCGCGATTACGCCGCCCGACGGATACGATTTTGAGGTGCTCGACGAGGCCACCGTTGCCTTCCGGCCGATCGCCGTCCAGGACAGTCGCGTCATCACCGCCGAGTTCTTCGACGCCGAGCCGATCGACTCGTATTTGGCCACCTACTACGACGGCTGCACGACCGAAGCGGTCGTCGGCTTCGCGGGTTTCGATGCCGTTGCCGTCACCGGCTGCGATCTCTCCGGCAAGCTCCTGATCCTGGCGAGCGCCTCGACCCTTTTGGAGATGCACGCGACGGCCACGGCGTCAGGCGATTTGATGCGCTTCGCGGTGACGACCGATGAGCCGATCGAGGAGGGCGAGGGGATCGAGCACACGAAGGTGACGATCGGCGAAATCACGGTCGCCGAGATGGCGACGGATGAGGAGGAGTCGCTCTGGACTCGATCGACCGACATCCCCACGCCCGACGACTTGATCGACGAGCAGACCGTCGGGATAACCGACTTCCAGTTTCAGCCGATCAGCGGCAGCCCGATCGGCGAGCGGGTACCGCGGATATTCGGCAACGACGACGACGAGTGACCCTCGCATCCAGATGCAACGAAACCCGCGCGAACCCCGCGCGGGTTTTTTTGCTGTCTGAACGTTCTCGACCGAGAACGCTTTCTTTCCCCGCAAGCCAACTTCGCCCCCCGCCGCAGCCGATAATCATCATGAGACGCACCGATATGCGAGGGGGATTCGATGGGCGCACTTTTTTTCCAACGATTGTTCGCGGGGTTTTTTTCGGCCCTCCTGCTCTCCTGTGCGCTCGCGGGCGCGGCGGAAGCGGTGGGGCGCGAGGAGTGCACGGGGAACGTATGTTGGGCTCCCAGCGGCTATCGCATTCGAGTCAATAGCCACGCCTATGCCGCCGTGGTTCCCTATGGGAAACGGATCGATGCCGACGAGCGCGAGGGTCTCCTGCGGGACATCGCATCGTTGCGGTACCATACCGTGAACGGATATGGGGAGCTGCAGGATCGAAACTACGTTCGCCTGGTCCTCTTCTCCGCGCCGCAGATGCCCTACGTCGGCCCTTCCAATGCGGTCGTCGATATTGACGAGTTGGGGAGACCGACGGCGACGTTCGCTGCGTCCATTCCGATCGATGAGGACACCGCCCTCCTCGGATGGAAGTTCGCCTACTCCGCGACACGGCATCTCGGGTTGGAGTCGGATCCGGAAGATGGTTTTTACATTCCGCACTTCGGCTATCCTTCGCACAGCGAATATCGATTCGAGGTGGTCCCCCGCACACAGCACGCGCTGCGCGATCACTGGAGTGGGGAATTTCACGGCACCTCGCTCGTCCCCCCCTTCCTCGAGGAGGAGCGCGCGGATGATCCGATGGAGGACTTCTTCGCGGACATCACGATTCATCTGGAGGAGGGGGAACGGGTGGCCTTTCCCGTCTCGAATGCCCTCCTCGACCTGCGCGACCTGCGCCTGATGATGCGCCAGGGAGAGGATCTCGTCGCCGAGGTCGAGGGCGACGATGGGATGGTGCGCCTGGTTCGCACGCGAGTCGTCGCGCGCAGGAGCGAGACGCTCTTTCGCGGCCCGCGCGCGGCCTTCACCAGCTTCGTCTCAAACGGACAGGATCAGAAGTACAACCGCGCGCGTCCGAACATTATCACGGGGCGGCTCGCGGGTCCCGCCTTTCAGTTCACCGAAGCGTGTCCGGTGGATGGCGGGGCGTTTCTGGCCTCCCGTTACTTCGGCTTCCACGGGACGAACGAGGAGGCCTGCTACACGCGCTTCGAGAATCCGGCGACGCTCTTCGCCAATTCGCGGGCCGTTCCCTTTCGTTTCGCCGATACGCCCGAGGAGCCGCTGCGCTGTACGGAGATCGTCGATGGGGAGTGCCATCTCGATCGCGATGCCCTCGATCATGGCTCTGTCTTTCGAATTGGCGAGGGGGGGCTGATCGAGCCGGCGCCGGCTATGCGTCTCTACACGCCGGAGGATCTCGAGCGCATGGAATCGATCGAATATGAAAATGACTCTGAGTTGCTCGAAGAGCTTGAAGCGCTTTCCATCGAACCGGTGGGCTATCGCATTCCCGATTTCGATCGGCGGGGCCTCTACGTCACCCCCTGCGGCCGGCGCATCCTCCCCCCGGATCTCGGCGAACTGGAGGGAGGGGTTGGAATCGTCGATGCGCATCCAAGCTGCCCGGAGCACGCCAGCTGGGATGCGGAGAGGGAGCGCTGTGAAGCACACGACGGTTTCGAGGCGTGGACCTCCCCGGAGGGGGAGATCGAATATCGGGCGGCATGCCCGCTCTCGACGATGGTGCGCGATGCCCAGGGAGCGTGCCGCTGTCCGGATGGCCTGGAGCGCTTCCAAACCTCCGCGGGCCACGTCCGTTGCCTCACCCCCTGCGCCGACGGTGAGACGCGCCGCCGGACCTCGGGTGCCTGCGAACCGATTGCGGAGACGGCGGAGACCGGAAAGGGCGTGGCACAGGAGACGATACCGGACGGCGTCGATCTCGAAGACGACATCGAAGTGTCCTCGGAAGAGTATTCGGACGGTGATCGCATGTCGTCGTGCGCCGTGGGGGAGCGCTGGGAGCCGCTGCTGGGATGCGTCGACATCGATGATGCGTTGAGCGTCGCGGTGGAGTCGAACGAGGAGATGATCGATGCCGGCGCCGGCGCTGCCGGCGGCTGTGCCCTTGCCGGTGCATCGGCGCCCGACGCCGCCGGATGGCTCCTCTTCTTCGCTTTGTTTCCGCTGACGGCGATGCGGCGTCGGCGAACCCCCCGCCCACTGTTCAAGCGCCTCCCACATCTCGTCATGATGGCCGCGCTGCTGACGGCCATCACGTGTGTCCGTGTGCCCATTGTGGCGGCGAACGATGTGGAATCGATACGCTCCTGCCAGACGAATCCCTTTTCGTATCGGGAAGACGACGCGCTCCCCTGCATCGTCTACAATCATCCGGAGCGGCTGGATGAATTCGATGATATCGAGCACTGCACGCTCGATCGGATCACGACCGCGCTCGCCGAGAGCGATTCGCGCTTTTGCCGCGTCCATCGCTCAAGGGAAGAGCGGCTCATCCTCCTGCAGCCGGAGCGCGGCGGTGGGACGGACGATGATCTTGCCGAGATCGTTGCGTCGCACAGCACGGAGGCGACGCTGCATCACCCCGTGACGGTACGCGAGTCGTTGTCGATCTTCGGGTGGCCCTTCATCTGGCGCGATGTGGATGACGACACGTGCTTCGGCAGCGAGCTGCAGGGGCGGGATATGACCCCCGCATCACAGCTTTGCCTCTTCTATCAGCCGTCCAGCTATCCCGATCAGCATCACTACCAGAACCTCTCCGAGGAGAAGCGTCCGGCGATGATCTTTCCCTTTCGTCAGGAGTCCTGGGGATATCTCGTCGGCCCCTTTGCCCCGTTCGTGCAGGCGGTTCGGGAGGGGTACGAGGCGGAGCCGGTCAACGACTATCGCGGGTATCTGGAGATCGATCTCGACTGCCGGGGATGCGCCGCCTTCTCCGTCGGCGCGCTCGCCGATGCGAATGGCGACCTGCAGGCGGGCATGCTCGACCTGCGCGACCTGCGCATCCGCGCGAACGACGCCGGCACAACGCTCATTCGCGTCGGGGCGGATCGCCTCGTGGAGAACCGATACGGCGACGAACGCACACTGCGTTCCGCCGTGCGCCTCGTGCGAAACCGCATCACTGTTCAGAGTGCCAGTCGCGTGATCGTCCTCCCGTCGCCCGAGCATGCGACGAGCTATGTCTCCGACCATCAGGACGAGGCGTATACCGCCGTTCGACCGAACGTCTTCTCCGGAAGCGTGCAGACGGAGATATTCGCCTTTGAGAGCGACTGCCCGGAGGATTTCGATCCCGCTGCCTACTTCGGACCGCACCTTCGGCGTACAAACGATTCGTGGGCGCCCGACCTGGTGCCGGGCGTCTTCGCGGCCTTCCCCCGCAGCAGCTATGCGACAACGACCGCCGCGCCCTTCTCGTTTCGCGATACCTATGTCGACGATCTGCGCGAACCGATCGCCTGCACGCCAATTGAGAGAGACGCCTGTTCGATCGAGGGGGAACACGAGGTCTTCACCCTCGACTCCACGGGCGCAATAATTCGCGCGACGACGGAGTTCGGGGACGATTCAACGATCCTCGCGGAACATCATGACGGGCGCATCTTCTTCACGCGTACGGGACGGCGGATCGTACGGGAGGAGGGGGCATTCGTGTTGCGCATCGCTGTGGGGTCGTATGAAGTGCTCGAGCGCTCCGAGGATGATTGCGAGGAACCGCTCGTCCACGACCCGATCACCGGCGAGTGCGTCTGTCCCGATCCCGACCGAGAGCCGGTGGTGCGCGACGGTCGCCTCCTCTGCCTCGAGCGCTGCGCTGCCTTCGCCGTGCGCGACCAGTTCGGGCGCTGTCGCTCGAATCTCGTCTGGAAGCGCGACTATCGCCTCTACGAGCCGCCCGGTTCGGGGGGCGATCCCAACGGCGAACTCCCGAGCGGTCACGAAGGCATCGAGGACGAGATCGGCCTCTGCGATCCGGGATGGGAGTGGTCTCCGCTCACGGGCTGCACCCCGGTCGATTCGGGCGCCTCGATCGGCGATCCCGAGGAGCCGAGCGTTGGCGGCGGATGCGCGCTCGCAGGCACGGCGGCGCCAAATGCGGCCGACCTGCTCCTGCTCTGCGCGCTCGCACCGATCGCCCTCCGCAGACGGCGCTCATAAAAGAAATGGTGAAAGAAAAGCGGCTGCCCGCGGGCAGCCGTTTTGACATCTGTGTGTGCGTCGATCAGGGTTTCGGCTCGCCCGGCTCGAAGGCGCTCTGCGGATCCGGAACAAAGATTGTCCGCGTATGGTAGACGACCTCACCCTCACCTGTTCCCTGCTCACAGTGAAAGTCGAAGGGCTCGCCGAGCTCGCCGCTCTGACAGCGGCCGTCGATCACCTTCCTGAGACTCTCGCGCGCCTCTTCATGGGAGCTCTCGTAGGCGCCGCAGACCGTCTCATTCACCTGCATCTGCTTCTTCTCCGCTCCGCTCTCCTGCGTTCCCGTAAAATTCACCTTCTGACAGGCCTGGTATTCATATATCTTCATCGCTTCCTCCTCGCTCTGAGATGGATTTTCTCATCCGCATCAGTACTGGCCGTGCCGCGCCGGATAGGTCGGATGATCCGGCACGACGATTTCAACCTCCTTGCTGCGGATATCGACCTCGCCGATCCCCTCGGCTTCGGCGCAGGTGAATTCGTTCGTGGTGCCCAGCTCTCCCTTTTGACAGCGTCCCTCGATGATCCGTTTGAGACTCGCCTTGGCTTCCTTCACGGATGTGCGATACGGGCTGCAGATATCCTCCTCGTGGATGGTGGCATCGTAGCGCTCGCCGTTGATCTCCACCGTCCCCTTGAAGGCGGCGTCCCGACAGGCCTGATACATCGTAACGGTGTCTCCCATGTTCCCCTCCTCTGTATGTGTCCGGTGAACTCCCTTACCATTCCCATCCTCGGCGGGCGCAAGGATTTGGTGCGTTCAAAAAAAAGAAAGCGTTCTCGCGAGAGAACGCTTTCCGAT
>CAYPII010000008.1:0-2367 GCA_964410765.1 uncultured Myxococcales bacterium
TCCATGCAGGCGACGCAGGTGCAGCTGCCGCCGAAGCCGCTCGACGCCGCGGCGGCCATCGAGGATTTCGTGGAGCGCTTCCTTCGGCAGGAGCACAGCCGCGCCGTCTCGATCGAGGTGCACTGCGACACGCCGGGGGCGTTGATCGCGGTGCGCCGCGAGCACTTCCTCACCGCCCTGGAGAGTCTGCTCGACAACGCGGTGAAGTTTCACCACGGCGAGGAGGCGCACATCGACGTCGCGCTGCGGAAGGATGCGGTCACCGGCGATCTGGAGATCGCGATCAGCGACGACGGCCCCGGCATTCCCCCCGCCATCCAGCGCGATATCATGAAGGAGTTCTTTCAGCGCGACGACGAGCTCACCGGCAACGTCGAGGGGATGGGGCTGGGGTTGCCGCTCGTGAAGAACCTCATGGAGCTCGCGGCCGGACGAATCGAGCTCGAGTCGGAGGAGGGGCGCGGCACGACCGTGCACCTCTACTTCCCGCCGGCCGATCAACTCGCCCAGCGCAGTGCCCCGCCCGAGAAGATCTCTTAGGGATTTCCGATCGTTCGATTCGATGAGAACATCGCGTCGTTGAGGATCGCCGAATCGGTCGTCCCGTCGGCGATGTAGATTGCCTTTACCGCGTCGTCCAGCGCGAGGGCGACCGGATCGACCGTGCTGCTGCTGATGTCCTCGAGCACCTCCGTTCCGATGTCGTCGAGGAATTCCACGTAGAGGAGCTGACTGTTCGAAGTCGTCGCCACGATCGTCGGCGGCGCTGCGCCTGCGATCGCGATCTCCTGCGAGACGGCGACGTCGTACAGCTGGTCGGATTGCGGGAGCGAATTGGGCCATGTTTCCGGTTGGGAGATCACGAAGGTGTCCAGCTCATCGCCCAGCGTGAGCGGAATGTTGTTGCCGTTTTCGAATCGGATCGAAGCGATGCTGTCGCCCGCCGCGCTCTGATCGATGACGACGGCGGTAAGAATTTGGAGGCGCTGGTTGTCGAAGACGCTCAGCGTCACATCCGCCAGCGCCGTGAGCGCCGTGATCCCGGCGTCGCCTGGGCGGAAGGTCCCGAGTTCGCTCATCCCGTCGGCATGAAAGAGCGTGAGGTAGCTGTGCCCGCCCCCCTGGGTGAGCAGGACCGCGGCGTGGCTGCCATCGTCCATCGCCTGGGTGTCCAGCGCCAAGCTCCCCGTGAGCCCGGTGAGCGGCTGGTTGTTGTAGGTCAGCGGCATCGTGCGCAGGACCGTTCCGCCCGTGAGCGAGAAGTCGACGACTTCGACGGTGCTGCCCGACTGCAGGGCGATGAAGGCCTGATCGATGCTCCCGCCGAAGGCGATCTGTTTGGGCTCCCCCGAGGCGAGTTCGAATCCCGCCGCATCGACGATGTTGAGCGCGCTCGTGAGCGTCCCCGCCCAGACGATGCCGTCGGCGGCGCTCGTCACCGCCACCGTCGTCGCCCCCGTGGAATCGGCCGCGACGGCGATCGAGTGCGCGTGGCATCCCTCGATATCCCAGACCGTGGCGGTCCCGCCGGATTCGCCGATGACGATCTGGTTCGGCGTCTCCTCGCTTCCCTGCTTGAGGAGGAGGAAGCTCTTGTCCGCGTCGGTGGGGACCACGGCGATATCGACGACCGCGCCGGAGACTCCCTCGCCGCTGCAGGCGGTCGTCGTCTCGGTGGCGCTCACCTCGCGGCGCAGGATTTCGCTCAGCCACTCGCCGGAGCTCGGATCGATGACGCCGATCGCGATCGAATCGCCGACCGATGCGGCGAGCTGCATCGTAAAGGCGCCGTCGTCGTCGGCGAGCGCGCAGGCGTGTCCCGCCTCGCTGCAGATATCGGGGGAGCTCGACTGCGCGTACGCGCTGGGGATGATCGCGTCGAGGAAGCGCAGGAAGGAGACCGTTCCCGCCACCGTCTCGTTGACACCCATCACCAGCGATCCGCCCGGGACCGCGCCGGCGCTGCCAGTGATCGTCACGTTGCCCGCCTCGTCCGGCGTCGAGATGTCGATGCGCCCGGAGATCGGGGCGTCGAGCTCCACCGGCGGGGCGACGTTGCTCTCCGTGCTGCCGCCGCATCCGGCGGTGATGAGGAGGAGCCCCATCGCGATCAGGATTTTGTTCGTCAGGCGTCTCATGGAAATCGCTCCGTTCTCGACTGTACCACCCTCCTCTCTAAGCAGATTCCGTGCCAAGGCGCGAAAAATAAAAATCAATGATATCAATATTTTATAAACACTGCATTTGTTCGAATCGAATAATTCTGAAATATATAATTCATATCGATCATTATTGTCCGAAATATGTACGAATCGCGCTATAATCAAGACGCAACGAACAACATCATTGTATCACATCCCGCAGGCG
>CAYPII010000008.1:2377-36277 GCA_964410765.1 uncultured Myxococcales bacterium
GATGATCTGGGGGAACGATGACGGCTCCGAAGGGGCGCATTCCCGAGAGCGTGGATGGCAAGTACCGGGTCCTCGGCTGGATCGGGGGCGGGGGCTTCAGCGAGGTCTACCGCGTGGAGGGGCCGGAGGGGGAGGCGGCGCTCAAACTGTTGCGCGGCGAGGCGGCGATCCTCAAGCGCACGACGCTGGCGGAGTTCAAGCACGAGTTCGAGATCCTGCGCGACATGCGCCACCCGCACATCGCGCGCATACTCGACTTCGGCTTCGACGAGGCGCTGCAGCAGTACTACTTCACCTCCGAGCTGATTGCCGGACGCGAGTTCATCAGGGCGACCGAAGGGGTGGCGGCGGGGGAGATCATCGCGCTTGCCGTGCAGGCGCTGCGCTCGCGTACCTGCACGCCTATCGCATCTATCACTTCGACATCAAATCGGCGAACGTCCTCGTCGTCCCCGGCGATGCCCCGCAGGTGAAGATCATCGACTTCGGCCTGGCCGGTTTCGACCCGCGCGGGCGGCTGATCGGGACCCCCTCGTACATGGCGCCGGAGATCGCCGCGCGCGAGCACGCCGACGGCCGCGCCGACCTCTATGCGCTCGGCGTCCTGCTCTACGCGGCGCTCACGCGCTCCAACCCCTTTCGCGCACGCACCACGCCGGAGACGCTTGACCGCCAGCGCTCCCTCACCCCCTCGCCCCCGTCGGCGGTCGACTCGACGATCCCCCCCTGGATCGACGAGATCGTGATGAAGCTTCTGGAGAAGAATCCGGGCGATCGGTACGCGACCGCCGCGGCGGTCGTGCGCGACATCAACCGGCTGGGCGGCAAGCGCTATCCGCTCGAGACCGCCGAGACCCTCCTCTCCTATCTCCCGGAGGAGGGGCGCTTCGTCGGTCGCGCGGAGGCGCTGGCGCGCTTCGAGCAGGCGTCGGCGGTTGCCCCTGGCGAGGCGCGCGGCCTGATCGTGCGCGGCGCGCTGGGCACCGGCAAGTCGCGGCTGTTGCGCGAGGTGAAGTACCGCCTGCAGCTGGGCGGGGCGCGCGTGTTGCTCGCCGATGCGACGGACGCGGAGGCGCTGCGCTGCTGGCGCGAGGAGCTGGGCGCCCACCTGGGTGAGGGCAGCGGCCTCAAGGCCTTCCTCCTCGACGACGCCGAGGTGCTCCTCGCCGACGAGGGCGCGCGCGGGCGTTTCGTGGCGCAGCTCGCGCGCATGCGCCGGCCGGCGACGGGGGCGGGTGCGATCGTCGCGCTCGCCGTCGACGCCGCCCTCTCGGATGAGGCGCTCGCGGCGGTCGAGGCGCTCCTGCCCGAGCGCGTCGAACTCGCCCCCTTCTCGCGCGAGGAGTTCGAGGCCTATCTCGTCTCGCTCACGGGGCTCGCGGAGCCGCCGGCCGCGCTCACCGAGGAGCTCGTCCGCCGCAGCGAGGGCAACCCGCTCTTCGTCACCGAATTGCTCAAGGCGCTCATCGCGCGCGGCGGCCTCTTCGACGAGCACGGCCGGTGGAAGCCCTCCCTCTTCGAGGACGTCGGCGTCGATTTTGAGAAGGCCGGCGTCCCCGAGACGATGGGGGGATTGCTGCTCGCCCGCGTCGCGGATCGGAACGAATCCGAGCGCGCCCTCTGCGAGGCGCTGGCGGTCTTCGGCTTGCCGGGGCGCGTGGAGGAGCTCGCGGCGTGGGCCGGGATCGCCGATGCGCACCGGTCGGCGGCCGCGCTCATCGCGGCGGGGATCGTCGTGCGCCGCGAGGGACACGCACTCGCCTTCGAGAACGCGCTGCTCGGCCGCGCGATCCGCGAGGCGCTCTCGACGGAGCGTCGTGCGGCGCTCCACGACCGCATCGCCGCGACGCTCATCGAACGCGAGGCGCGCAGCGATCGCGTGCTCCACCATCTGAGTTTCGGCAACGATCGCGATGCAGCGCGCGTGGCAGCCGCCGAACTCGGCGAGCGCATGCTCGCCGCGGCGCGCCCGAACGAGGCGATCGATGCGCTCGCGCGCGCGCTCGAGCTCGCCGATGATGAGGAGGAGCGCGTGGCGCTGACGCTGCATCTGGGCGAGGCGCACCTGATCGGGCACGACTACGACGAGGCGCGCCGCCTCTTCGTCGAGGCGGAGGAGGCGATCGGGGCGGCCGGTGCGGCGCCGGAGCGGGCGCCGCGCGCCTCCGAGGCGCTCGTGCGCCTGGGCGGAACCTTCATCAAGCTGCGCGACTTCGATCGCGCGCGCGCCGCCTTCGCCAAGGCCAAGCGCCTGCTCTCGGGTGCGGTGGAGGACCCCGCGCGCCTGCTCGTCATCGACAACTTCCTCGCCGGGATCCTGCGACGGGAGGGACGGCCGGACGAGGCGCGTCGCATCTTCGAGCGCACGCGCGAGGAGGCGATGCTGCTCTCCGCCGACGAGCAGCGGCGCGTCACCAACAACGACCTGGGGCCGGTGCTGTTGGCGGCGGGCGATCACGACGCGGCAGCGCGCATCCTCGAGGAGGACCTCGCGCGCGCGGAGGAGCTCGGCGACGACCTGCTCGTCGCGCGCGCCGCCTATCACCGCGGACAGCTCTTCGTCGCGCAGCGCGCCTTCGATGCGGCGATCGAATCCTACGAACGCAGCGCCGAGGTCTGTCGGCGCACCGGCAACACGGAGCTCCTGCTGCGCGTCTACAACGGACTGGGCAACGCCCATCAGCTCGCGGGCGACGCGGAGCGGAGTCTGGCCTGCTATGAGCGCGGGCACGACCTGCACGAGCGCGTGGGCGACCTGCGCGGCGGCGCGGCGATCGCCATCAACATGGGGATCATCGAATCGCAGCGCGGGCGGCGCGAGGCCGCGCTCGATCGCCTCATCCCGGCGGTGGAGTTTTTGCGTGGTCTGCCGGAGAAGGAGGCGGGCGACTGGGCGGCGCTCTCGCGGGGCTTGCTCGAGCTGGGTGATCTCCTGCATCAGCTGGGCGACGACAGCCGCGCGCATGAGACGCTCGACGAATCGCACTCGATTGCCGCGCGCGTTCCGCAGGCCGCCCCCTACCTCTTCTGGATCCTCGCGACGCAGGCGGAGATCGCCAAGGGCAAGGAGCACCTGGCGGAGTTCGCCGATCTCGTCAAACGCATGCGCACGCTCGCCGAAGGGGAGGAGGCGCGCGGGATCGTGCGCGGCTTCGAGGAGGAGGTGAAACGCCTGCGCCGCGAGCGGGCGCAGGCGCTGCCGCGCGAGCAGTGGCCCCCCTCGGAGAGTTCGTCGGCCGATGCCCCCGCCTGGCGGCGGATCCTCGAGATCAACAAGCTGCTCGTCGGCGAGGCGGACGTCGAACACGTCCTGAAGAACGTGCTGCACTACGCGCTCGAGTTCACCGGGGCGGAGGGGGGCGCGATCCTGCTCGCCGACGAGGCGGGGGAGCTCACCGTCGCCGTCGGGCGCGACCTGATGGAGGATGCCGAGGCAATCGCCTTCTCGCGCTCGGTCGCCGGCGAGGCGTTGCGCGCGGGCCGACCGATCGTCACCGACGACGCGGGGGCCGACGCGCGCTTCGCGACCGAGGCCTCGGTGAGCGCGGGCAAGCTGCGCTCGATCCTCGCGCTGCCGATCCACGCGCGCGCGCGGGCGATCGGCGTCCTCTACCTGCATAACCGCTTTCAGGCAGCGGCCTTTGCCAATGTGGACCGCGTTATCATCGAGGCATTCGCCGATCAGGCGGGGCTCGCGATCGAGACCGCGCGGCTGCTCGATCGCGCGCGCCGTCGCGAGGAGGAGCTCTCCGTCGAGCTGGAGGAGGCGAGCGCGCAGGTCGAGCGCTACGAGGCGATGCTCTCGCGCTCCGGCGAGCCCGCCTTCGACGCGGTGGGGATGGTGGGGCGGAGTGCCGCCATGCGTCGCGTGATCGAGACGCTTACGAAGGTCGCTGACACCGACCTCTCGATCGTCATCTGCGGCGAGTCGGGGAGTGGCAAGGAGCTCGTCGCGCGCGCGCTGCACGCGAATCATGCGCGGCGCGCTGCCGGGCGCTTCGTCGCGATCAACTGCGGGGCGATCCCGCCCACGCTCATCGAGTCCGAGCTCTTCGGCTACAAGAAGGGGGCCTTCACCGGTGCCGACCGCGACAAGGCGGGGCTCATCGAGGAGGCGAGCGGCGGGACGCTCTTCCTCGACGAGATCGGCGAGCTCGCCCCCGCGCTGCAGGTCAAACTCCTGCGCGTCCTGCAGGAGCACGCCTGCACGCGCGTGGGCGAAACGCAACCGCGTCCGGTCGATATCCGCGTGATCGCCGCCTCCAATCGCGACATCGACGCGATGCGCGCCGAGGGGAGCTTTCGCGACGACCTCTACTTTCGGCTCGATCAGATGCGCGTCGATCTCTCCCCGCTGCGCGAGCGGATCGAGGACCTCCCCCTCCTCGTCGAGCACTTCCTTGCGCGCTACGCCCCCGACCGGGAGCTGCGCATTCACCCGCGCCTGATGAAGCGGATGATGGCCTATGGCTGGCCCGGCAACATCCGCGAGCTGGAGAACGCCGTCCAGGTCTTCTGCGCCCTGGCGGTCGGCGAGACCATCGACGAGGCGGCTATTCCGGAGGGGCATCCGCTCGCCGAAAAGCGGCACGAACGCCGCCCCGTCGCGGCACCGGTTACGGCCGCCGGGAAGGGGATCGCGATCGATGCGGAGAACGCCTACGATCCGGCGCGCAGCTGGAAGGAGTACGAGCGGTTGATCGTCGCGAAGTGTTACGCGGCGAACGAGTATCATGCGCGGCGTGCCGCCGCCGAGCTGGGGATCGCCCCCTCCACGATGTATCAGCGCATTTCAAAATGGGGGCTCGACGACCGCTCCGCGCCCGTCTACGCGGAGCCCTTCTCCTATGCGCGCGGCACGGCGCTGGCCGACTACCGCCCGCGCATCTTTCGCGCCGCGCTCGAGGCGATGGAGGGCAAGGCCGCGCGCGCGATCGCGAATCTTGGCGTCAGCCAGGGCCTCTTCTACAAGGTGATCAAGGAAGCTACGGCGTGATGCGGTTGAGCGGCCGTGAGGGGATCGTTTGTTACAGTACATATCCTCGGCTGTTCCACCATCGTGCCGTCTCTTATTGGTTCATAATTATTGTGTAATATCATGAAGTTAGACGGCCTTGCATTAAGGTGAATATAATAAACAACTTTGTGTTGCCCTATACCGATAATACTATTGAGAAAACTCGAGTAACTGCTGTAAAATAATAATTGACGATGAAGGGGGTTATGATAAACGGCAGCTCCTAAAATTTGAATGACTAAAGCTCACGCTTTGCGTGGGCGAATGAATCCGGCTTCGGCCGGATTTTTTATTGTTCGATCTCTTTTCGAAGCAAGTTAATGTATTCAAACTTATTGGCGGATTTGCGTAGATTATGATCACAGCGTTTCTTGGGTGCGATGATATGGACTTTCTTAAACTTTGATTTCAAATATTTGACCAGTTTCAAAAAATCACCATCTCCGCTAATAAGAATCATGACTTCATATTCATCAAGCGTATCTATTGCATCAATCGCCAATTCAATATCAAAATTGCATTTACCTTTAAAAACCCCTTCTGTGTTATCGTAGACATATTTTACGGCTTTCGTTCTGACAATGTATCCAGATAATTTAAGATGTTTGAAGAAGTTGTCTTTTCTATTGCAAAGAACAACTCGTTCCTGAAAACTAAGTTCTGGATTCTTTCTTTCGTAATATTTAAGTGGTCGTTTCCCTTCATAATAAAATGCTTTAACAATTTCATAATCTTGCTGCAGTCTTGTTAGTAGTTTTTTGTGATTGATTCGCCAATCCAACGCATAGTGTAAATTGGATTGATCGATGAACAAGGATGCTCTTCGTTTAGCCATGGTGTTAGCCCATTACGGCGTGATGCGGTTGAGCAGCCGCGGGAAGGGGATCGTCTCGCGGATGTGGCGCACCCCGCAGATCCAGCCGGTCAGGCGCTCGAGCCCGTAGCCGAAGCCGGAGTGGGGAACGCTCCCGTACTTGCGCAGATCCAGATACCACTCGAAGGCCTTGACCGGGAGCTTGTGCTCCTCGATGCGGGCGAGCAGCGCATCGTAGTCGTCCTCGCGCTGGCTTCCGCCGATGATCTCGCCGTAGCCCTCGGGGGCGAGCAGGTCCGCGCAGAGCGCGAGCCCGGGGTTCTCCGGATCGCGCTTCATATAGAAGGCCTTGACCACCGCCGGGTACTTCTCGATGAAGACCGGCTTCTCCAGCTGCTCGGTCAGCATCGTCTCGTCGTCGCCGCCGAGGTCGTCCTCCGCGCCGATGTCGCTTCCCATCGTGCGCAGTTTTTCCACCGCCTCGGCGTGCGTCATCCGCAGGAAGGGGGGCTTCACGCGTTCGAGCGCCGCGATGTCGCGCTCGAGGATCCCCAGCTCCTCCTTGCAGCGCTCGATGCAGCGCAGGACGACGTGGCTGATCAGCTGTTCCTGGATCGCTAGATTCCCCTCGTGGTCGCAGTAGGCCATCTCCGCGTCCATCATCCAGAACTCGGTGAGGTGCCGGCGGGTCTTGGACTTCTCGGCGCGGAAGGTCGGCCCGAAGTCGAAGACGCGGCCGAAGCTCATGATCGCCGCTTCGAGATAGAGCTGCCCCGACTGCGAGAGGTAGGCCTGCCCCAGGTCGAAGTAGTCGACGGCGAAGAGCGTCGTCGTTCCCTCGCAGGCGGCGGGGGTGAGGATTGGCGAGTCGAACTTGATGAAGCCGTTATCGGCGAACCACTCGTAGGTGGCGTCGATCACCTGGTTGCGCACGCGCTGGATCGCCCACTGCTTCTTCGAGCGCAGCCAGAGGTGACGGAGGTCCAGCAGGAAGTCGACGCCGTGCTCCTTCTTGCTGATCGGATACTCGGGCGCGATCTGGACCGTCTGCACGCCGGAGACCTGCAGCTCGAACTCGTGCTTTTTGGGATGGCGCCCGACCGTCCCGGTGACGATCGCCGAGGATTCCAGCGTGAGCGCGTGTGCTGCTTCCCAGACCGCTTCGGAGACGTCGGGCTTGTGCACGATTCCCTGGACGAAGCCGGAGCCGTCACGCAGCTGTAGGAAGGTGATCTTCCCCGAGGAGCGCGTGTTGTAGACCCACCCCTTGATCGTCACCTGTTTCCCGACGTGTCGTTCGATGTCCTTGATCAGAATATCCATGGCGTCCCTACTCGTTGATGTGCAGCGTCGGCGCTGGACCGCCGATGAGCGTGCGCAGAAATCCGCCGATCTCGTCCGGATGCCTCTCGAGACCGTAGTAGATGTTGGCCTTCAAAAATCCCGCCGGGTCGCCGGTGTCGAACTGCTGCCCTTCGTACTCCAGCGCGTACATCTTCCCGGCCTTCGCCAGCGTGTTCATCGCGTCGGCGAGCTGGATCTCCCCCCCCTTGCCGGGAGGGGTCTCCTCGAGAATGCCGAAGAGCTCCGCGGGGAAGAGGTAGCGCCCGACGACCGAGAGATCGGAGGGGGCCTCGTCGGCCGAGGGCTTCTCGACGACTCCGCGCGTGCAGAGGAGCTTCTCCCCGGTCGCCTCGACGTCGTAGATGCCGTAGAGGTGGATCTTCTCGCGCGGCGTGTGCTCCGTGGCGCCAACCGCAGCACCCGTCTTCTCGTATGCATCGATGAGCTGTTGGCAGCAGGGGGTGACGCTCTGGATGAGGACGTCGGGGAGGATGATGACGAAGGGCTCGTCGCCCACCGCCTCCTTGGCGCAGAGGATCGCGTGCCCGAGCCCCTTGGGGTTTTCCTGCAGCGCGGTGCGGATCTCGATCTTCTTTACGAGCTCGCGATAGTTGCCGAGCATCTTCTCCTTGCCCGCCGTGCGCAGCTTCTCGTCGTAGGCGGTGTCGGTGCGAAAGAAGTCGGCGACCTGCGGCTTGTCGGGACTCGTCACCAGGATGATCTGATCGATCCCGGAGGCGAGCGCCTCCTCAACGACGATCTGGAGCGTCGGCTTGGTGCCGATCGGCAACAGCTCCTTGGGGACCGCCTTGGTCACCGGCAAAAACCGAGTCCCCATCCCCGCCACCGGAATCACCGCCTTGCGCACTCGTGCCATGGTCGACCTCCTCCGCAGGTGGAGCGGCATGCTAACAACGGCCAAAAGGGCTGTAAAGGGGGTTTTCCGCGGCTCAGCGGGCGGAGGCCGTCGGCAGGAGGTAGCGGCGGCCGGTCGCCGCATCGCATCCCGCGTGCATCGCGATGCCGAAGACGCGCTGGATGATCTCCGGCGTGAGGATCGTCTCCGGCGCTCCATCCGCGGCGATGCCGCCGTCGGCGAGCAAAACGATGCGGTGGCAGAGCGCGTCGGCGACGTTGAGGTCGTGGAGCGCGGCGACGATCGTGAGGTCTCGATCGCGGTGCAGGCGGGCGAGGAGTTCCAGGAGGCGGGTGGCATGGCGGATGTCGAGGAAGGCGGTCGGCTCGTCGAGCAACACGAGCGGCGAACCCTGCGCGAGTGCGCGCGCGATGATCACGCGCTGGCGTTCACCGCCGGAGAGCGTCGTGATGTCGCGCGCGGCGAGGGCGAGACAATCGGTCGCCTCCATCGCGGCGTGCGCGGCCTCCAGGTCGCCCTGGCGTTCGAAGCCGAAGCGCGGGAGGTAGGGGGCGCGCCCCATGAGCACCGTCTCGAGGGCGGTGAAGGAGAAGGGGATATGGTGCTCCTGCGGGACGAAGGCGATGCGCTGCGCCCGCTCGCGCGCGGGGAGCGAGGCGAGGTCACGCTCATCGATCCGCACCGCTCCGGTGGTCGGCGTGAGCATGCCGCCCATGAGTTTCAGCAGCGTCGACTTCCCCACGCCGTTGGGGCCCATGATGCCAAGGATCTCGCCTTCGTTGACGTTCAGGGAGAGGTCGGAGAGCACCGGGCGACCGGCGTAGGAAAACGAGATCTGTTTCAGGCGTATCATCATATTCTGTTCACACCGCCTGGCGCCGTTTGAGCAAGAAGATGAAGAGCGGCGCGCCGACGAGCGCCGTGATCACGCCGACCGGCAGTTGTGTCGCGAAGCGCGTGTTCATTAAAATCGTTCGCGCGGCGGTGTCGGCGACGACGAGGAAGATCGCCCCGACCAGCCCCGACGCCGGCACGAGCAGGCGGTGGTCGGCGCCGAGCGCCATGCGCACCATGTGCGGGACGAAGAGCCCCACGAATCCGATCAACCCGCATGCTGCGACCGCCGCCCCCACCATGAACGACGAGGCGACGAAGGTGACCAGTCGCAGGCGACCGAGGTCGACGCCGAGCGCGCGCGCCTCGTCGTCGCCCAACACCAGCAGGTTCATCCGCCCCGAGAGCGCGGCGAGGACGACGAAGCCGGCGATGACGAAGCCGCCGACGGCGACGAGCGTCATGGTGCCGACCGGCTCGACGTTGCCGATGAGCAACGTGAGGATCGTGTAGGCCTGCTCCATCGGGACGACGGCGTTGACGAAGAGGATGAGCGCAAAGCAGAAGGCGTTGACGATGACGCCGGTGAGCAGGAGGGTGGTCGGGTGCAGGCGCGTGCCGGTGCGCGCGACCCAGAAGATGCCGAGCATCGCGGCGAGCGCGCCGGCGAACGCCGCGACCGAAACCAGCGCAAAAGGGAGTGCGAGCCCCACCGCGATGACGGAGCCCAGCGCGGCCCCCCCCGAGACGCCGAGGATGAAGGGATCGGCGAGCGGGTTGCGCAGCAGCGCCTGGTAGGTGGCTCCGGCGGAGGCGAGCGCCATGCCGACGAAGGCGGCCAGCAGGATGCGCGGGAGGCGTGAGGCGAAGAGGATGGCCTGCGCGCGCACGTCAGCGCTCCCGAAGTCGTTCCAGGAGATTGCCTCGGAGCCGATGCCGAGCGCGAGGACGATCGTCAGCGCCAGCAGCAGCGAAAGTCCCGCAAGCGTCAGCGTCCAGCGCTGTTTTGTGAGATGACTCGTCATCGCGACCCACCATGGATCAACTGCGCCAGCTCGTCCAGTGCCTTCGGCAGCTCCGGCCCGGGACGGAGCCGGCTCATGTCGAAGGGGATCGTCCGTTTCTCGCGGACCGCCTTCAGCGCGGCGACCCCTGCCCACGGACGCATCGCGTCGGCGTCGCGCCCTTCGCTCCCCATCGTCACGTCGACGATCGCGTCGGGATCGATCGCGATCAGCCCCTCCAGGTCGATGCGGGGATAGCCCAGCCGCGAGGGGGGCGCGGCGTTCACGAGCTGCGCCGCGGGGAGGAGTTCACCCAGATAGCTCCTTCGCCCGGCGACGATCAGCGGTCGGACGCCGACGACGATCGCCACCCGCCGGGGTGCCGCTTTCTCCCAGCGACGCGACGTCGCCGTAAGCTGCGCCTCCATCGTTGCGACGAGTTCGCGCCCGCGCTCGGGGACGCCCAGGCGCTCCGCGATGCGCACGATCGAGCGCTTCGTCGCATCGAAGGAGCTGAAGTCGAAGAGCGCCACTGCGATGCCGAGCTGTTCGAGGCGCGTCGTCGATCGGCGGCTTGCGTTTTCCTCCGACGCCAGGACGAGGTCGGGGGCGAGCGCGACGATGCGCTCGACGAAGGGACGCGTGTAGTCGGCGACCACGGGCAACGACGCCGCCTCCGCCGGACGATCGCAGTACTTCGTGCGCCCGACGAGCGCATCGCCTCTCCCCAGCGCGTAGACGATCTCCGTGATGTTGGGCTTGAGCGAGACGATGCGCTGGGGTGCCTTCGCCGTCGCGCGCGCAGGCGCTGCGACGAACATCGCGAGAACGACGATTGGGAGAAATCGCCGCATCGTTTACTGCATCCCTTCCATATCCACCTCGACGATCGTCGCACTCATCCCGTCGTTGGCGGTGACGGCCTGGAGCAGCATGTCGTTCGCCATCGTTGCGGGTCCCGCCGCCCCGGGAAGTTTCGTGATCGGCATTCCCTCCCAGCCCTCCGGCCGGAGGTCGAGGAAGAGGAGTCGGCCCCCCTCGCCGAAGATGCCGAAGTCGGCGATTGCGGCGATCGGACCGTGCACCGCGATCGACGAGATGAAGTTGGCGACCTCCGGGAGCTCGCGGTCGAGGGAGACGCCCGCTTCCGGGTCGACGCCGATGAGGCCGTTGGTCGGGCGCTGCCGCGCGAAGAGGATGAGCCCTCCCTCCGTCATCGCGAGCGTCGGGGCGACCTGCCCGGTGATTGTTCCGAGCTCGATCGTCTGCCGATCCATCGATGACAGCTGGAAGAGATCGAGCGCGGCGTTCGCTCCCGCGGTGAGGTCGTAGGTGTTGGCATCGAGCACCGCGAGGCGCCCGTCGGCCAAGAGCGCCATCGAGGTCGGGTTCTTCGCCGTCGTGTCGTAGGTGACGCAGGCGTTCGCGTCGATCAACCCCGCCCCCTCGTAGGGACAGGCGACGATCGTGCCATCGAAGTAGGTCGTCTTCGCCGGATCGGCGTAGTCGGCCGTGTCGATGTTCGAGGTGGCCAGGAAGATCCATCCGCCGACGAGCGCGGCGCCATTTGGATTATTGGGGACGAAGCCCAGCTCCTCGACGAAGGGGAGGTCGGCGAAGAGAAGCGCCGTCGTCGTCGCGCCGCCCGTCTCGCCATCGATGATCGTGACGCCGTCCGGATTCGCGTGGGCGATCAGGTGATAGCGCTCGGAGAGGGGGACGTGGTTGGAGGGGAAACCATCGGCGTAGCCGATCTCGCTCCAGGTGAGCTCACCCTCCGCGAGCGGCGATGAGCGGAAGAGGGCGTTGGGCTGTCCACCACAGGTCGTGTAGAGCAGATCGCGCGCCCCGTCGTAGGAGAGGGATGCCGGGAAGGCGCAGGGCGCGTCGCCCACCGCGACGGCCTGTGGTGCCGCCGGCGTCTCGGGGCGTGCGATGATCGAATCGTCGTCATCATCGCCTTCGTCCACACTCGCGTCGTCATCGTCGAGATCCGCATCCGGCGGGATGGTGGAATCGTCATCGGCGACCTCGACCGGCTCCTCGTCGACGTCTCCGCCGATCGGCTGTGCATCGTCATCGACGTCGCCGCCGACCGGCTGCTGCGTCGTGTGCGGTCCATCGCATCCGGCCAACCAAATAAATCCGCCTGCGTTCATAAAACCTCCCAAATGTTGTGGTCATCCTGAGCGTCAGCGAAGGATCTCCTTCAACAGGGGATTCTTCGCTTCGCCCGGCCCAGCTGGGCTTCGCTCAGAATGACAGTTGTCATCACTCGTCGATCGCTCCGTTGATCACCGTGACCGCATCCAGATCGAATCCCGCCGATCCGCCGAAGCCGGCATCGCTCACGTCGCGGATGCGGACATAGCGCGCGCGCGCGATGCCGACGTCGGCCAGGTCGAAGGCGTCGCCCCCCGCCGCGTCCGGGTCGAAGGGATCGATATCGTTGTTGGGATTGGTCAGGACCGGATGCCACCCGGCGCAGCCCTCATACGGATAGGCGTCGTCCGCGCAGGGAAACTCCGTGAAGGCGACGCCGTCCTCGCTCACCGCGACCGCGCCCAGCTCCGCATAGGGGGCGTCCGGGTTCCCGCCGATGAAGAAGGCGTTCTCCGAGACGATGAGGTCGATCCCCGGCCCGTCGACGACGGCGCAGGTGCCCAGGTCCAGGACGATCTCGCCCAGGCGTCCGAGCGAGAGGACGTGCATGCCCCCCGCGCCGCTGCCGGCACCCCGCGGGGGACCGAGGACGACATCGGGGACGTTCGACTGCCCGAAGCCGGCGCCGGCGCCGTAATCAACCGAATGCAACGCCTGTGCGAAGCCCTGGCAGGGATCGCCGTCGTCCCCCTCCGGCGGCTCCGGGACGGCGATGCCGTCGTCGACGGCATCCTCCACCTCCTCCGGCGGGGTCGGGAGGATCGCCTGCGCGGGCGTATCGCTCGCGACGGGGACGACCTGCCCCGGCGAGCCGGTCAGGACGAAGAGGTCGGCCCCCTCGTAGTCGACCCCGCGCGAACCGGGGCGCACCGCCATCGGCCCCGCGCCGGTGTTCTCGCCGCTCGGGTTCTCGGCACTCACCCCCGCGGGGAAGCCGACGACGAAGCCATCGCCGAGTGCATAGGGGAGGGTCGTGAGGTCGAAGGGGAAGACCGTGCTCTGTTCGAAGCTCGCGACGAAGAGGGTCGCGTCGTCCATCGAGAGGACGACGTCGGTGATGTAGTCGCTCCCTCCCGTCACGACGATCGGGTCGTCCTCGCCGCGCAGCAGCCGACGGTTGAGGAGATCGATCTCGTAGACCTCGCCGTAGGCAAACGAGCCGATGAAGGCGCGCGCGCCGTCGAAGCTCACCGCCGGTGCATGCGAGGAGAGGCCGACCGTTCCGATCGGGATGTTTGCGATGATCTGCAGCGTTTCGGGATCGACGATATCGATGCTTCCGCGCGTCTGCGGAACGCCGGCGGTGTCGATGATGTCGATCACCCCCGAGTTGACGACGATGAGCTCGGAGCCGTTGCGCACGGCGAGTCCCGTCGGGTTGTAGTCGGTCGTGACGATGACGCCGTCGCGCGAGAGCGTTCCATTCGCGGCGATTGCGAAGACGAGCACCGTTCCCGGCGCGGCGACCGCCGGTGCGTTCGTCCGGATGTAGTTCGCCGACGAGACGAAGAGCCGGTCGCCTGCCAGCGCGATCCCGGCGGGGAAGGCCGGGACGACCGCATCGTCAGCAGCGCTTCCGTCTGAGTTCGTCAGTCCCGCTTCGATCGTTACCGGATCGAGCAGACTCAGATCATCGATGACCGTCCCGCTGCGCGGATCGAAGGCGATGAGGCGAATCGAGGTGACGAGATAGGCGGTGTCGATCGATGCGACCAGCAGCCGGGCGGGGATCCCCGAACCTGTGGGAAGCGCGAAGGAGGCGAAGTCGCTGGAGAGCGCCAGGGGGTTGGCGTCGATGTCGATCGCGACGATCCCGGAGGGATCGGTCGTGCTGACGACGAAGGCGGTCGAACGCATCCCCTCGATGTCGGGGATGACGATGTCCGCCGGGAAGTCGCTGGCGAGCGAGAAGGGGGGCGGCACCGAGCCGTCTCCCTGGCCGCCATCCTGCCCCTGCGTGATCATTCGGCTGCCGTGACAGCCCGCGAGGAGCAGTGCCAACGCCACGAGCAGAATGTTCTTCATCGTTTTCTTCATCTCGGAGTCCTTCCTGTATCGAGCATCTAGCTCTTCCCGTAATTCGCCCCCACCGTCACCCAGTAGCTGCGCCGCGGCAGGGGGAAGCCGCGCGCGTCGTGGATCTGGACGTTCGTGACATCCTTCACCTCCATCGTCGCGAAGAAGTACGTCCCGAACGTCAGCGTCGCGCCGACGTCGATCGCCGTGTGGTCGGAGAAACGAACGGTGTTTGCGACGTTGACCGGATAGCTCCCCACGTACTGCACGTCGGTGAAGAGCGTGACCGGTTTCACGCGCCCCTCGACGCGGACGTTGGCCTTGTGCTCCGGCCGTCCGGGGAGGCGGCGCGACGAGCCGGCGAAGTGGGCGTCGAGCCAGGTGTAGTTGGCATCCAGGTGGAAATACCGGATCGGATCGAGGACGAGCGTCGCCTCCACCCCCTGCGCGTCGACGCGGAAGGTGTTGATCGGCATGATCGTCGTCGCCGAGATCGGCACCCAGAGGATCTGGTTGTCGATCCGATGCCGGAAGTAGACCGCCTCGAACGAGAAGGACTTCGGATGGAAGATGACGCCGGCGTCCCAGGCGAACATCCGCTCGTCGTCGAGGTCCGGGTTGCCGCGGAGATACCCCTGGTCGGGGTAGTAGAGCTCGGAGAAGGTGGGATAGCGAAACGAGGTGCCGACGTTCGCCTTGAGATCACACCAGGGGGCGGGGCGTCCGACCGCGCCCACGCGCCAGCTTGCGCGCCAGCGGCGGTCGCTGGCGTCTTCGACGCGCCCCTGCGGGATGAAGAGGAGGCGGTCCTGCAGGAGTGCCAGTTCCTCCTGTACGAAGGCCGCCACCGTCTGTCGCCCGTGGCTGCCCAGCAGCGCCGACCCGGCGATCGGCGAACGGTCGTCGGTGTGGTCGTAGCGATATTGTCCGCGCACGATCGAGGTGAGCGTGACCGGGTCGGTCACGAGCGTGTGCATCCACCGGCTGTGCACCTGCGGGGCGACGCTCTGGTTCGTCACGTCGATCGGGCCGCCGATCGCCGGCGTCGGATCGGTGAAGTGGTCGGAGCGGAAGAGATTCGTCGCCCCCAGCTGCCAGGAGAGGGTGTCGACGAAGAACCGGTCGAGGTCGAGCAGGAGCGCCGTCGTCGTCCGATAGATCTCCTCCTCCGCGTCGAGCGGATTGGCCGGGAAGAGGACCGTCGTCTCGATCTCCATCCCCGGGACCTGGCGGTCGGTCCAGAAGAAGTCGTTCGAGAGCGAAAGGTGCAGCGTCTCGGTCAGGTCGAAGCGAACCTTCGCCAGCACGTCTTCGGCGATCGAGCGGTTGTGGATGCGCGTGAAGGTGCGGCTGGGGCCGATCGTCTGCCCCCCCATCGTCACCGGCGCGCTCTTGAAGGGATAGTCGCCCGCGGTGGAGCGGTGCTGATGGGCGAGGACGAGACGCCAGCGCTCGCGCGGTTCGATCCAGGACTCCGCGGTCTTGAGCGTCTGAAATGATCCGCCGGTGAGCTTGAGGTCGATCGCCCGCTCGCCCGCCGCGCGCTTGGTGACGATGTTGATCACGCCCCCCATCGCGTCGGTGCCGAAGCGCGCGGAGGCCGCCCCCCGAATGACCTCGATGCGATCGATCGCCTCGATCGGGATCGTGGAGAAGTCGACCGCGCCGGAGAGCGCGGAGTTGATGCGCACGCCGTCGACGAAGACGGCCACCTGCTCGGCGGACGACCCGCGGATGGAGACGGTGGAGAGCTCCCCCTCGCCGCCCAGGTCGGTGACGTCGACGCCGACGGTCTCGGAGAGGATCTCCGGTGCCGACTTGTTGCGCTTGTCGAAGGCGGTGGGGCGGATGACGGTGGTGAAGGCGCCGACGTCCTCCGCGGAGGAGAAGTCGGTGCGGCCGACCACGCGCACCTCGCCGATCTCCACCGCCTCATCGGCGGCGGCGGCGGCGGGCAGCGCGAGGAGGAGGGCCAACAAAAAAGCCCTTCCCCACGCGGGAAAGGGATGTCGAAGGACGGCCGACATGCGTCCCCTCTTTCCGCGAAGAGTGGTACCGATTGTTTCCGACGCAAGGTTTCCTGACTCACGGCCGTCGAACCGCTCGCCTTGCCTTCCCATCCCCCCATCGGGACAGTGACTCAAACGGCGAGGGCCCTAAGGAGGCCGCTCACAGTGGCGGGACCGTGCGGGAGTGGCCCGGAGGCGTCACCCGCTTCCCTTGCACGCCGGAATGTCAAAGACTGACGCCCCCTTAGCAGGGTGCGATGACAGCGTCAAATGAATGGAAGGCGAAGGTTGAGGTTTCGGTTGAGGTAGGATAGAGCACCATCCAATATGATGATGAAATCACGTGGAAAATTTCGACCTCGACCCCGTCCCGCGCAGGCGAAACCCGCGCTCCAGCCGCAGTCGACCACCCTCTGGGAGTACCCCTCCCAGCACTACTCCAAGACCGCCGAGGAGGGGAAGGGCTACGTCGGGGCGACCCCCTCCTGGATCGTCTGGAATCTGCTCACCCGCTACACGCGCGAAAAGGACCTCGTCGTCGATCCGATGTGCGGGAGCGGCACGACGGTCGCGGTCGCCCGCGAACTGGGGCGAAAGGCGCTCGGCTATGATCTCCACCCCAGCGGCGAGGGGGTCTTTCGCGCCGACGCGCGGGCGCTGCCGCTGGAGGACGCGAAGGCCGACTTCGTCTTCCTCGATCCGCCCTATTCCGATCACATCGAATACTCGGACGACAAGCGTTGCATCGGAAAGTGCTCCGCCTTCACCCCCGCCTACTTCGAGGCGATGGACGCGGTGATCGATGAGTGCGATCGAATTCTCAAACCCCGTCGCTGCATGGCGCTCTACGTCTCCGACACCTACGAGAAGAAGAAGGGGTTCGTCCCGATCGGCTTCCGCCTCTTCGAGATGCTCCACGAGCGCTTCCGCCCGCTCGACATCGTCTCGGTTGTCCGCCACAACGCGAAGCTCAAGCGACGTCGCTGGCACGACGAGGCGGTGAAGGGCAACTTCTTCCTCCGCGGCTTCCACTACCTCTTCATCATGAAGAAGGACTGATACCACTACGAACCTGCTTCCTATTGGTACCAATAGGAAGCAGGTTCGTAGTGGTGAGAGGATGTGGCTCCGCTCTTGACAGCTGTGGTGATTTCGTGAGAAAAGGCGACTCACAATTGAAGCGTCGCGTTTGAGGCTGCTTACGGGCGACGAAAAAGAATCCGTTAAAACGCCGTCCTGCCAGACGTCGGCGGGATTTTTTTCGTTTTGACGCCCCCGGTTGCAGCCACGCGCCCGGGGGCTTTTGCATGTACGAGGAACGCACCTATCGCGAATGGATTGCCGGAGCCGGCTTCGTCCGGAGCGTCGTCGTCGAGGGAGAGAGCGACCTGCTCATCCTCGCGCGGCGCCCCGATGACGCAGCAGCGCATCGCCTCGTGCGCGGGGCGCGCGATGAGCTCAACGCCATGCTGCGCGCGGATCCGGATTTTGGAGCCGCGCTTACCCCGCACCGCACGCCGTCGGGGGCGCCCTCCATCGCGCAACGCATGGCGGCGGCCGCGGAGCGCGTCGGCGTGGGGCCGATGGCGGCGGTCGCCGGGGCGGTGGCCGAGCGCGTTGGCGCGGGGTTGATCGCCGGCGGCGCCGAGGAGGTCATCGTCGAGAACGGCGGCGATATCTTTCTGCAAACGCGGACGCCGGTGACGGTCTCGCTCTATGCGGGCGAACGTTCCCCCTTTACCGGCACGCTCCGCTTTACCGTTCGTCCCGAGGGACGTCCGCTGGGGCTCTGCACCTCGAGCGGGACGGTCGGGCACTCGACGAGCTTCGGCCGCGCGGATGCCCTCTGCATCATCGCGCGCGATGTCCTCTTCGCCGACGCGGCGGCCACCGCCTTCGCCAACGAGGTGCGCGGTCCCGACGACGTCGATTGGGCGGTGCAATGCGCAACGGTAACCGACGGCATCGACGGCATCCTCGTGGCGGCCGGCGACCGCCTGGGCCTCTGGGGGGCGATCGAACTGCAATCCGGGAGGGGACGATGATAAAACAGAACGCGCTGTTGCACTTCGCGAGCGAGCTGGTCAACCGGCCGATCCTCTCGCAGCTCATCCGGTCGCACGCGGTCGACGTCAACATCCTGCAGGCGTCGATCACGCCGGAGGAGGACGGGATGATGTACGTCCAGTTCGAGGGCGAGGGCGATCGCGTCGAGGAGGCGCTCGCCTTCCTCGAGCGGGAGGGGGTGCGGCTCACGCGTCCGGAGCATGCCTTGCTCTGGGACGACGCGCGCTGCACGCACTGCGGCGCCTGTGTGGCGCAGTGCCTGCCCAAGGCGCTGGCGGTGGATGCGGCGACGTACGAGGTGCGCTTCGACGAGGGAAAGTGCATCGCCTGCGAGCTCTGCGTGGCCGCCTGCCCCTTCGGGGCGCTCAAATCGGCTAGTGAACATCTCTCGTAGCGAGAACCGCGTGTCACGCTGGACTCGCGTGACCTCGTGTTACGCATCATGCAGGAGGAAAGGCCCATGCCGAAGACATACGAAGAGATCAACGAGCGGATCCGGGGCGGCAAGGCCGTCGTCGTCACCGCCGAGGAGATGATCGATGTCGTCGCCGAGCGCGGCGCAAAGCGCGCGGCGGCCGAGGTCGACGTCGTCACCACCGCTACCTTCGGGCCGATGTGCTCCTCGGGTGTGTTGCTCAACACGGGGCACACGACGCCGAAGATGAACTACAAGCGCGCGACCCTCAATGGCGTCCCCGCCTACTGCGGCATCGCGGCGGTCGACCTCTACCTGGGCGCGACGGAAATCCCGGAGGAGGATCCGGCCAACAAGGTCTTCCCCGGCGCCTTTCGCTACGGGGGCGGCCACGTCATCGAGGATCTCGTTGCGGGCAAGGCCGTGGAGTTCGCGGCGGCCGCATACGGGACGCACGACTATCCGCGGCGCGAGATCGTCAGTCATCTTACGCTCGAGCAGCTGCGTTCGGCGACGCTCTGGAATCCGCGCAATTGCTACCAGAACTACAACGTCGCCGTGAACGCCAACGCCCCGCACCCAATCTACACCTACATGGGGATCCTGCGTCCGAAGCTGGCCAACGCGAGCTACTCCTCAGCCGGCCAGCTCTCGCCGCTGCTCAACGATCCGCACTACCGCACGATCGGCATCGGCACGCGGATCTTCGTGGGCGGCGGCGTGGGCTTCGTCTGCTTCCCGGGGACGCAGCACGATCCGCGCGCGGCGCGCGGCGCGAACGGCGTGCCGACCGAGGGAGCGGGGACGCTGGCGCTGATGGGCGATCTCAAGGGGATGTCGCCGCGGTTTCTGCGCGGCGTCTCGCTCACCGGCTACGGCGTCTCGCTCGCCGTCGGCATCGGCGTGCCGATCCCCATCCTCGACGAGGAGCTGGCGGCCTCCTGCGCGGTGACCGACGAGCAGATCACCGCTCCGGTCTGGGACTACAGCGAGGACTATCCGGAGAAGAGGGGGGAGCCGCTGGCCCAGGTCTCGTACGCCGAGCTGCGCAGCGGAACGATCACGGTGCGCGGCAGGCGCGTGGAGACCGCTGCGCTCTCCAGCATCCCGCGCGCGCGGGAGATCGCCGCGACGCTCAAGGGCTGGATCCAGCGTGGCGCCTTCACGGTCGCGCGCCCCGCCGCCTCCTTCGAGGAGGTCGGCGCGCCGCCGCCGGAATGAGCGGGGCGGAGGAAATTTCGGAGGCGCTGCGGACTGTCCTATTATGTTGGGAAGTGTCGTCAATATTGCGTCAACTGCGACAAAAAAAGGACCCCGTGACCGGGGCCCTTTTCCCTTGGTGGAGGCGGGGAGAATTGCACTCCCGTCCGTGAATGCTTTGTGTGCGCCTCTACATGCTTATGCCGTGTATTGGATTTCGCGCGGCGCGTCTCCCACGGAAAGGATCCACGAAGCGCTATCCCCGCTGGGTCTCGCCGTCCCGCGCCGGGGAGGACTTGGGACGGCCAGCCCGCTAAGGACGTCTCGCGGCGTAGCGGGCGTCAGCCGGTCGACGTGACGGACTTAAGCCGCCATTGCGTAATTGTCGCCAATTACAGGTGTGCCAACAGTTTTACGACTTGCTGACAGGTCGGCATGCCACGCACACTCCACGATCCACGTCGAAATCTATTTCGCCCCCTCCGAGGGGGCGGCGGGGGACACAATACATTTTTCTCACCCCGTCACGGGGAACGCCTGTGATGAGAAAAATGTTTTGTGTCCCCGGTTTTCCGCCAGTCCCCTCAGAGGAGGCCCTCCACCCGATTGTCAAAGATCCCTTCCTCACCATTATAAGCACCGGACCGTCATCCGGACAAGCCAAATTTAACGGTGTTTGCGCCGCATCGCTCGCGAGAGCTCCCGATCCGACTCGCGCTTCTTGATCGCCGCGCGCTTGTCGTACTGGCGCTTGCCGCGCGCCAGCGCTACCTCTGCCTTCGCCCGCCCCCCCTTGAAGTAGAGCATCGTCGGCACGATCGTGAGCCCTTTCTCGCGCAGCTTCCAGGCGAGCTTGTCGAGCTCGCGCCGGTGCATCAGGAGCTTGCGTGTGCGCTTGGGCTCGTGCTGCATCTGGCCCGCCGGCTGGTAGGGCGCGATGTGCGCGCCGACCAGGAAGAGCTCCCCCTCCTTGATCAACGCGTAGGCGTCCGAGAGGTTCGCCCGTCCCTCGCGCAAGCTCTTCACCTCGCTGCCGACCAGCACGAGCCCCGCCTCGAAGCGCTCCGCGAGGTGATAGTCGTGGAAGGTCTTGCGGTTCTTCGTGACGATCTTGATGCCGCCCGTCGCCTTCATCGCGCTCCGAACTGCTCGTGGAAAACGATTTCCTCCAACAGCCGGCGCGGCTTCGCCGCCGGCTCCTCCGCCGGATGGCCAATCGTGATGAGCGTCACGACGTAGCAGTGCTCGGGGACGCCGAGCGCGGCGCGGATCTCCGGCTGCTCGAAGAGGGCGACCCAGCAGCTGCCGAGCCCCTCGTCGGCTGCGGCCAGCACCATGTGATCGGCGGCGATCGTCGCGTCGCGCACGCACTTCGCGAGCGCCGTCATGTGCTCCGGGTCATCCGCGCGGATGAGCCGTTCCTCTTGTCCCGCGCGTAGCTTCGCGGTGAGGTCGGCGACGACCGCCACGATCACCGGCGCCTCGAGCATCCAGAGCTGCTTGCCCGAGACCTCCGCCAGCCGTTGGCGCACGCCGGCATCGCGCGCGACGATGAAGTGCCACGGCTGTGAGTTGTTCCCCGAGGGGGCGATGCGCCCCGCCTCGAGGATGCGGTCGAGCGCCGCGCGCGCCACCGGCTCCGGCGTATATCGGCGCACGCTGCGGCGCCCCTGGGCGAGTGCCAAAAAGGAATCCATGTCGCCTCCTTGTGCAGGGCGGCGACTCTAGTGCGGCGCGGGGGGAGCCGTCAAGGCGCGGGTGGTTCAGAGCGGGCGGGTCGAAGCGGTGCGGGGATATCCTGAATCATCCCCCCGCTGACGAGGAGCTTGAAGGCGTCGTCGATCCGCATGTTGAGCGTGTAGGCGTCCGTCTCCGGGATGAAGATGAGAAATCCGGAGGTGGGGTTGGGCGTGGTGGGGACGAAGACGTTGAGCAGCCGGCGCTCGTCCACCGCATCGATGCGTGGGATCGACTGGCCGGTGACGAATCCCATCACCCAGCACTCCTTACGCGGGTATTCAACCAGCACCACGCTCTGAAACTTCTCGGCGCTCCTGGTGAAGATCGCGGTGAGGACCTGCTTGAAGCCCCTGTAGATGCTGCGCCCCAGCGGGATCCGTTCGATGATCCAGTCGCCCAGTGCCACGAGCTTGTTGCCGATGTAGAGCCGCGTGACGAAGCCGACGAGCAGGATGAGGAGGACGGTCGCGACGAGCCCCAGCCCCGGGATGTTGAAGCCGATCAGCGCCTCCGGTTGCCAATCGCGGGGGATGAATGACATCGCCATGTCGTCGACGGTGACGACGATGAAGCGCAGGATGAGGATCGTGCCGATGAGCGGGACGAGGACGACGGTCCCCGCGACGAAGTAGTGCTTGAAGAGCCGCTTGAGGGCGGCGCCGATCTGCATGGGATCTCCGATCAGGCCGACTTGAGAACGCTCTCGCCGGCGACCGACAGCAGGATGTGCTGCGGTTGTGTCGTCTGGATGAGCTTCGCGTAGAGCCCCTCGTCGGCGGTCGCCCCCGGCGGCGCGCGCACGATGAGGTAGTCCGCCTGTTTGCCCGCCTCGAGCGTGCCGACGATTGGGTCGAGGCCCAGCGCCCGTGCGCCCCCGATGGTGGCCAGCCGCAACACCTCCTTGGGGGTCGGCGGCGGCTGGGCCGCGCCGCCGAGCGCCATGCGCATCTCCTCCCAGAGGTTGAAGCCCATCGCGTGCTGCCAGCACTCGGTGCCCAGCCCCATCGGGATGCCGTGCTCCGAGAGCTTGCCGTACGGAAAGGTGCCGTGCCCCATCAGGTGGTTCATCGTCGGGCACCAGACGACGCGCACGAGGTGCCGCGCCAGCGCCGGGAAGTCGTCCTTGGCCAGGTGCAGCCCGCCGACGATCGTCGTCGGCGCCTCGAAGAAGCCGATCTCCGCGAGGTAGGAGACCGGCGTCGTGCGCTGCGCCGGCGGGAGCTCGTCCCAGCCCAGCCCCGGGAAGACCTCGGTGGCGATCGGGCCGGCCGAGTCGAAGAAGAACTCCATCTCCGCGAAGGACTCGGCGGCGTGGATCATGAGCGGGATCGAGGCGTCCTTTGCGTGCCGGCTGATGATCTTCAGGAGGTTGCGCGAGAGCAGATAGGGCGCGGAGGGAGCGAGCCCCACGCGCAGTCGGTCGCCGGAGATGTCGGTGTACTTCTCGACAAGGGCGAGCGCCACCTCGAAGCGCTGCTGCGCCGCCTCGCCGCGGCCGGCGACGATCTCCGGGAAGACCACCGAGCGCAGTCCCGCATCGCGCAGCAGCTCGAAGGTCCCTTCGTAGAAGGTGACGTCGCCCACGGCGGTGATGCCGGTCTCGATCAGACGGTTGATTCCCTTCTGGATCCCTGCGGCGACGCGCTGCGGTTCGGCGTCGTTCTTGTAGTCGATCGTCGCCATCAGCGTCTCGGCGAACTCGCGCTGGGGAAGGACCTCCTCCTCGCCGCCGCGCGCGGGCGCGTCGAAGAAGTCGACGAGGTCGAGCTGGCAGTGGGCGTTGACCAGCCCCGGCATCAGCACCCCCCCGGGGAAGCGCTTGACCTCCGCGTCGGGGAAGCGCTTCTCCAGGTCGGCCGCGTCGCCCACCGCTTCGATCCGCCCCATCTCGACGGCGATCGCGCCGTCGCTGATGACGGGCCCGGAGTTGGTCATCGGAAGGAGAAAGGATGCAGTAATGATTTCCATGGGTTGCCCACCTTCTGCGGGATCGCGTGTGGCGGATAATCTAGCAAAAAGGGCCGGGAGCGTAAACCGTGAACCGTGAACCGTAAACCGTGAACCGTAAACCGTGAACCGTGACGACGTGACACGTGAAGACGGAACCCGAAAAGCACTGTTTGCAGCTGCTCTTCGTGTCACGTGTCACGTCATTACGTGTTACGAGTAGAGCCGGTTGTCGATCAGGCGCGTCGTGCCGAAGAAGACCGCCAGCGCCAGCAGCGCTGGTCGATGCATTCGAGACAGCGGCTCGAGCGTCTCCGGATCGACGAGCTCGACGTAGTCGATGCGTGCGCGTCCGGTCGATTCGATCGTCTCGCGCGCCGCGGCGACGATCGCCTGCGGATCGCTCGCGCCCTCGGCGATCAGCCCCCCGGCGCGTTCCAGCGCCTGCGAAAGCGAGCGGGCCGCCGTGCGCTCCTCGTCGCTGAGGTAGGCGTTGCGTGAGCTCATCGCCACGCCGTCCTCCTCGCGCACGATCGGAGCGCCGACGATCTCGACGGGGAGGTCGAGATCGCGCGTCATCCGGCGGATGATCGCGAGCTGTTGGAAGTCCTTCTCACCGAAGATCGCCGCGTCCGGTTCGACGATGTGAAGGAGCTTTGTCACCACGGTGGTGACGCCGCGGAAGTGCGTCGGGCGCGAATGTCCGCAGAGTTTGCGCGAGAGCCCCTCGACCGTCACGAAGGTCGAGGCGCCGGCCGGGTACATCACCGCATCGCTCGGGAGGAAGACTGCGTCGACGCCGCACGCGCGCGCCTTCTCGAGGTCGCCCGCCAGGTCGCGCGGGTAGCGCTCGAGGTCCTCGGTGGGGCCGAACTGCGTCGGGTTGACGTATATGGAGAGCACGACTGCATTTCCGCGCCGTCGCGCTTCATCGATCAGCGAAAGATGCCCATCGTGCAGTGAGCCCATCGTGGGCACGAATGCAATGCGCTTGTGCGCAGACTTTTGCGCACGCGCCCAATCTCTCATGTCAGCGATGGTCTTGAAGATGTGCATGTTCTTTTGTCCGATAGTCCGTCGGTCCGTCGGCAAGAATCAATGCACCATCGGACTGTCGGACGATCGGACCATTCAGGGATTCTTTCGACGAAACCCATGCCCCTCCGTCGGGAAGGCACCGCTGCGCACCTCGTCGATGTAGGCGCCGATCGCCTTCGTGACGGCCGTGTGGCCGTCGGCGTACTTCTTCAGGAAGGTCGGATTGAAGTCGGGGTTGAGGCCGAGCAGATCGTAGCAGACGAGTACCTGCCCCGAGCAGTGCGGGCCGGCGGCGATGCCGATCGTGGGGATCGTCACCGCGTCGGTGATCTCGCGCGCGCTCTCGACCGCGACCCCCTCGATCACCAGCGCGAAGGCGCCGGCATTCTCAAACGCGCGCGCCTCCTCGACGAGCAGCGCTGCGTCGTCGGCGGTGCGCCCCTGGATCCTGTAGCCCCCCATGCGGTGCACGCTCTGGGGGCGCAAGCCGATGTGCGCCACCACGGGGATGCCGGCATCGGTGAGCGCGGCGACGCGTTCGGCGAGCTCCAGCCCTCCCTCCAGCTTCACCGCAGCGGCGCCCCCCTCCTTCATCGCGCGCCCGGCGGCGAGCATCGCCTGGGTCGTCGAGGCCTGATAGCTCATGAAGGGGAGGTCGGCGATGACGAGGGCGTTTCGCGCACCGCGCGAGACGCAGCGGGTGTGGTAGATGATCTCGTCCAGCGTCACCGGGAGCGTGTTGTCGTGTCCCTGCACGACCATGCCGAGCGAATCGCCCACCAGCAGCATGTCGATCCCCGCCTGGTCGGCCATTCGCGCGAAGGTCGCGTCGTAGGCGGTGAGCATCGTGAGCCGTTCGCCCTTGCGGTGCTGCGCGAGCAGCCAGGGGACGGTCTTCTTCTTCGTTCGGATCTCGGTCGTCATGGTGCGTTCTTTCGGTGTGGAGATCGGTCTGCGTCAACGGGTAATCAGATGGACCGTCCCTCCGCGGTGGGTGAGGATCTCGCGCTTGAGCTGCTCGTAGTCCTCCGGCGATTCGATGATGTTGAGGTGTGAGGTGTCGACGACGAGCAGCGGCGTCTCCTCGTAGGTCATGAAGTGTCGGTTGTAGCCCTCGGTGAGGCGATCCAGGTACCCCTGCCCGACGCTGCGCTCGTAGTCGAGGCCGCGCTTCTTGATCCGCTGGACGAGCACCCCCGGATCGGCGCGCAGGTAGACGACCAGGTCGGGCTGCGGGAGGCGCTCGCGCAGGAGTTGGAAGACCGTGTCGTAGAGCTTGAGCTCGTCGTCGGAGAGGTTCATCAGCGCGAAGATCGAATCCTTCGCGAAGGTGTAGTCGCTGATCACGCCCTGCGCGAAGAGGTCGAGCTGCCGGAGCTCCAGCTGTTGCTGATAGCGATTGAGGAGGAAGAAGAGCTGCGTCTTGAAGGCGTTGCGCTTCGGGTCGCGGTAGAAGTCGGGGAGGAAGGGATTCTTCTCCGCCGGCTCCAGGCAGGGGTGCAGCCCCAGGTCCTCGGCGAGCATCCGCGCCAGCGTCGTCTTGCCGGCGCCGATCGGGCCGTCCACCGCAATATACCGGAGCTGTCGGGCTGTCTGCATGATGCGCCGGGCTATACCAGAGGGGTGGGGCTTTGTCCAGCCGGCCCGAAAAGGAGGGAAGCCGCATCCATTCTGCGTTTGCCGACGATCGCCCCACGCCCGCCCAGCGCGCGTCGTCAACCCCTTGACGCCATTCTTAAAATGAGAGGGTTCGCGATCGGCGAACAGCTGCTAACTGCTCGATATGACGTATTATTTATCATCTTTCCCCTGGTACACTTATTGCTTAAAAAGTGGCGTTCTTCATGCTAGCGCTCTGTTCGAAATGCGGAGTGTGCTGATGTCTCTTTCGCGCCATCTGAGAAGGTCGACCGCATGCCGGGTCCTGGTCGGCATCCTCTCGCTCCTGATGGCGAACCTCCCCATCCCCCAGGCGATCGCGCAGGGCGCGCAGTCGCAGCGCCTGGCGCAAACCACCTTCCAGAAGAGTTCTCAGCCGCAGGGCGGTTTTGTGCTCCAGCCCCCGAAGCAGGAGGAGCAGGAGAAGGGGACGACGACGATTCAGACCTTCGAGTCGCAGGTGAAGGAGTATGAACTCTATAAGCCGAAGGTCGAGGCGGAGACGGAGTACGAATACGAGATCAAGAAACCCGACATCGTCATCCCGGACGACATCATCGTCGCTCCGCCGGAGGAGAAACCATCCGGCCTCGAAAGCATCCAGACGGTCGCGACCGATATTCGGGCTGCGCTGCAGCCGGGCGAGGAGCGCATCGCGACGATCGAAGCGACGCTCGCGGAGTGGAAGGGGGAAACCGTCGTTGCGCGGGCCTGGGCGACCGACGCGCTGGGCAACGCGATTTCCAGCGACGCCTTCGCCTGCAGCGTCTCCCCCGCCGGAAAGGGCGCGCGCGTCGCATGCAATGTCTACGCCGATGCGGTCCCGGGGCTGGCGGCGATCATCGCGCAGAAGCAGGCGGATCCCGAGGCGGCTGCCGCGCCGCTGCCGATCGCGCTTCATGTCGAGAGCGATGCGGGTGAGATGGTCGCCGAGGTCGACCTCTCCGGGATCGTTGTTCCCTCGGCCGCGGAGCTCGCGGAGGGGATGGAGGAGGCGCCGCCCGCCGAGCTGCCGGCGGCAGGGGCGGAGGATGCCGTTGCGCCAGCGGATGCCGAGCCGCCGACGGAGGCCGAGATTGCCGAGGAGCTCGATCAATCGATCGAGGAGGCGCTCGACGATGTGGATGTGGATATCGAAGGGGCGGAGGAGGGCGTGCAGGGGGTCCCGGGGCGGAAGTCGCGTTCCTGGTTCGACCGCCTCTTCGGGTCGGATGAGGTGGTTGATCAGCGGCCCCCAACGCAGCCCGTCCCGATGGGTTCCTCGGGGGCATCTGGCACTCCCCCGCCGGCGGCCCCACCCCCCGCTGCGTTTCCCGGACCCGATCAGGGCGCGGACGGCCGCGTCGGCGGCCCCGACGTTTCCGCCGGCGTGGAGGCGTCGCCCGGTGTTGCGCAGGGGCGCGAGACATCCGAGAGGGACGTCGAACGCGACCTGACGGCGCCCGGCGTTGGAACGGGCGACGGCCCGACGCTCGGGCGCGACGTCGGTCTCGGTGGCGCGCAGCTCATCTACAGCGATTCCGACGGCGACTACATCCTCAATCCGCCCAACCCCGAGGCCCCGCGCTGCAACACGGCGATCAAGCTTTCCAACACCGACTACAAGCGCTGGCCGCTCTTCATTAAATACTGCTCGACGGCGAACTGTCCCCTCACGGGCGACGCGGCCCTCCTCGGCCGCCGCTTCATGCGCACACACTGCACGCCGCCGAACGAGTGTCCCTTCTTCACGGTGGAGGGGCCCGGACAGGATTTCGAGCCCGATGTCCCGATCTACGAGAAGAAATGGCCTTGGCTGCGTGACGACGACGCGTGGGGGCTCCCCCCCGATCCGCGCGGCGATTTTCTCCGCGAGTGGGAGAAATTCCTGGAGCCCTCGGTCGAACGCCCTGTCGAGGAGGGGACGAATGTCCAGATGAACGTCGAGGAATCGACGGAGGGGGCGACGCAGGGCGTGGTCCCGGGGCTGTCCCTCGTCGGCGACCCCATGCCCCTCCTCGCGCAGGTCGAATTCGGCGGGACGGTGGGGTCGTCGCCATCAGTCGATGCGACAAACGTGGGTCCGCAGGTGGAGCGTTCCGGCCCCGACGTCCAGGTCGGCAGCGATGTGACCGATTCTTCGCGTGGTATCGAAATCGATGAATGGACGAAGTTCGTGATCGAAACCGGCGAGGACGAACACACGCTCCGCTACCTCGTCGACCGCGGCTGCTTCGACAACTGTGCCGATGTCTTTAACCCCGACCAGGCCGACACCGACTACGACGGCAAGGGTGATCGCTGCGACCTCGACGCCGACGCCGACGGCGTCCTCGACAAGATCGAACCCGAAGCGATGCCGACGCGGCGGTATGTGGAGGAATATGGGGATCTGCTCCGGAAGCGCTGTGGCATGCGCTATCGCCACCCCACGACCGGGCAGATGATCCTCGTCGGCAACGGCATCCCCTGCACGGCGAACAACATCGACACGTACGAGCCCGGCAATGACTGCTGCCTGGACAACTGTCCCATCGTCATCAATCCCGATCAGGCGGATCGCGATAACAACGGCGTCGGCGACGCCTGCCAGCTCGACGTTGTCGTCAACCGGGTCGTCGGGCTGAACGGAACGACGACCCTCGTCCCGCAGGGCGTGTCCGGCGATGCCGACGGCGATGGGTTTGTTGATACCGTCGACAGCTGTCCGACGGTGAAGAACGCCAGCCCCCAGTCGGATGCCGACGGCGACGGATGGGGCGATGGCGGGATACTCTTCGTCAATCCCCCCGACATCGGGGTGCCGACCGACGGGCCCGACGTCGAATTGCCCGGCGGCGAATGGCAAGAGGAACCGATCCAGCGGGTGCCGGGCAAGCTGCCGGAACAGGATTTGGATCCGACCGGGCCCTATGAGTTTCAACCGAAGGTCGATGGAATACAGGAGGGGCTCCGTCCCAAGACGCGCGAGGAGCTGGAGCATGATCGCACAAAGGGCGTCGAGACGAAGCTCCCCGATATGAGCGACACCCGTCTCCTCGACGCCTTCGACCGCCTCCTCGCCGCCGGCGGCGGACTGGCGCTTCGCTCCGCCCATGCCCAGGAGTGGCAGTTCGAACAGGAGGTCACGATCGGGGGGCAGCGGGAAGGGGACGTCTCCGTCGGAGGTGTCGGAGAGCCCACCGGCGGGCTGGATGTGGGGGGGGGCATGCAGATCTGCGTCCCCCATCAATTCGCAGGGGGGTGCGACAACTGTCCGAACCATCCGAACTACGACCAGTCCGATCACGACGGCGACGGCTGGGGTGATGTCTGCGACAACTGCCCCACCACCTGTAACCCGGAGCAGGAGGATTACGATGGCGACGGTTACGGCGACGCCTGCGACTACTGTAAGTTTGATTTCGACGCCGTCAACGACGGCTATCGCTGCATGCCGCGCGACGAATGCGTCGCCCCCTATGTCATCGACGACGACTACGGCATCTGCATCTGCCCGGAGGGCGAGGCGCGCTGCAACGCCTGCGCAAGCGATGCGGACTGCGACGGAGGCCTGCGCTGCTACGACGGCCAGTGCCGCCTCCCGCAGGGCTGTGACGACGACGGCGACTGCGGCGAGGGGATGCGCTGCGACGAGGGCACCTGCACGATGCGGGAGGCCTGCACCGATGACGTTGCCTGCGCGTCGCTCGCCGCCGGCAATCCTTGCCGCGAGGGGTACTGCTCGGAGCAGAAGCTCTGCGCCCTGCGCGATCGCTTAGAGGGCTGGGCCTGCCCGGGCGGCGCCTGCGACGGCGCCGGCAGCTGTATCGCGAACGGAACGGTCGACTGTCCGGAGAACTTTTTCATCGCCGACGATCGTTCGACCTGCCTCCCCTGTTCGTCGCTCCCCGCCGGCGAGAGCCATCCGGATTGCGACAGCGGCACGTCGCGCACCTGTGCCGGGGATGGCGACTGTGATGATGATTCCGTCTGTACGGACGATAGCTGCGAGAACGGCCTGTGCGCATTCGATCCGGTCGCCGGCCCCTGCACGACCTACGGGGGCAACCCGGGCCTCTGCGTGAACGGCGAGTGCGAAGAGGACGACGGAACCTGCCAGAGCGCGGACGACTGCCCCGGCGATGGCTACAGCTGTGAGGGCGGCGTCTGCGTTTCGCGGAGCTGCACGAGCGACGGCCAGTGCGACGACCGCAACGAGTGCACGCGCGATGCGTGCGCCGATGGCGCCTGCGCCTTCACCCCCCTTCCCGACACCTTCTGCGACGATGCGAATCGGTGTTCGATCTCCCGGTGCAACGTCGCCGGCGAGTGCGTTGTCCTCTCGGAGACGCCCTGTGAACCGGGGACGCGCTGCATCCCCGAGACCGGGGAGTGCACCGACGTCGGCGACATCACCTGTACGGGGCACGGCGACTGCGACGACAACAACGCCTGCACCACCGATCAGTGTATTCAGGGAAGCTGCCAGAACGCCGAGGATGTCATCTGCGCCGCCGGCCAGGTCTGCGATCCGGCACAGGGCTGCATCGCCCGCTGCACGAACGACGCCGATTGTGAAGCGGGTGAATACTGTAACGTGACGAGCGGCCGCTGCGAACCGAGCGGCTGTGAGAACGATGCGGAGTGCGACGACGGCAAGGCCTGCACCGATGATGTCTGTGATGCCGGCCGTTGCAGATTTACGGATACCTGCCCCGACGGCGAGCGTTGCAATGCCGACGGGAGTTGCGAATCGATCGAGGGCGGGGTCTGTCAGAATGACGCCGACTGTCAGGATAACAACCCCTGCACGAGCGCTCTCTGTATCGACGAGCGCTGCGTGATTACCCCGGCATCCGACGGGACCGCCTGCGACGACGGCCGCGTCTGCCGCGACGGCATCTGCGTCGAGCTCGAGTGCACGAGCGACGCCGACTGCCCCGATACCGACGGCATCGCCTGCACCGTCCCCGTCTGCCTCGCCGGCGCCTGCGGATATAATGATGATGCCTGCGACCGCTGTGCCTCGAACGCCGAGTGTGCGCTCCCCAGCCCGCTCTGCCGCGATGGCATCTGCGTCCCCTGCCCGGCGGGAGAAATCTGGGGTGACGATCGCTGCATCGTGGAGGACGACTGCGAGATCCCCGCGGGCGAGCGCGAGTCCGGCGCCTGCCGCTGCTCCGATGGGCGCACCTGGATCGAGGGGGAGTGCCGCAGCGAGCTCATCGAACCGGTCATCGGCGCGCGCATCGGCTTCGACGGATCGCCGGCGGTCTTCGGCAGCGGCACGGGGCGCACGCAGGATCGGCGCGACGGCAGCTACGCCGGCCAGCTGATGGATGTCCTCCGCGGCGAGGGGGCGGCGACCGCCCGCGCGCTCGCCTTCGACGGAGGACGCGACGATCGCTTCCCGAGCATGCGCTCGAACACGGTCGCCGTGCCGCGCGCCCCGCCGGCAAACGTCCAGCTCTTCCTCACGCGCGCGCGCCTCTTCGAGGAGGACCACCTCATCGAGCGCGACGCCGCCCACCGCCTCACCGCCTACGCCTACGTCACCGATGCGAGCGAGATGCCGCTCGCCGGCGAAACCGTTTCGATCACCTTCGCGGGCGATGCGCTGAGCGTCACGGAGATCGGCAACGGCCTCTACCGCGCCGCCGTTACGGCCGAGGAGGGCTGGGGCAGCGAGGCGACCGTGACCGCGAGCGCGGGCGATGCGCGCGCCGATGGCGCCGTCGATCTCGTCGCCGATCCGCCCTTCGCGCCGCTCACGGAACCGGGCGCGGTCATCCTCGACCTCCCGCGCCGCACGCTCATCGAGGGGGAGACCTTCACCGTGCCGGTTCTGGCGAAGGCGGGACCCGACGGCATCAAGGCCTTCCTCGTCCAGCTCCTCTACGACCGCACCCGCTTCGAGACGACGACCGGCGGCGACCTCGCCGGCGTCGCGCGCGCGCGCGAGGGGATGGGCTTCGGGACGCTCACCGTCAACGCCGTGGCGAACGCCGCCGATGCGGGCGTCGATCTCCCGCCGTACGAGTTCGACGCCGGTTACATCGGCGTGCTCGGCAGCGAGGCGGCGGCGGGCGTGCCGGTGCGGGATGGCGACCGCGGCGATGCCGAGCTCTTCGAGGTGACGCTGCGCGCGAGGACGACGACCGAGATCGCGGAGGGGACGATCGTCCTCTTCGTCAAGCAGCTCTACGACGGCAACGATCAGCTCCTGGGCGGCGCCGACCGCTTCGCACAGGTGCGCAGCCGCGCGGGGCTCGGGGAGGCCGGCGTGGTCGCCGTGGCGCCCGACGCGCCGGTCGGCTCGATCGCCTGGCTCGAGGACGGCGCCTGGCTCGACCGGAGTGCAGTCGGCGGCGAGCGCGCCGACGCGCGCCTCTTCGCGCGCATGCTCCGGCCGTTCGGCGGCACCTTCGCCGACGCCCCCTTCGCCGTCACCGGCGGTCCCTTCGAAAAGGACGGTTCGCGCGTTGCCTTTACCGGAAACGCGGGGGGCGAGGGGGAGCTCGTCGTCACGGTCGACGGCACGACGATCGATCTGCCGGTGCGGATCACGCGCATCGATCCGGATGAGCTGGAGATCGACGTGGGCGCTCCGCTGCTGGGGATCATCGGGGGCGGCTTCCAGCCGCTGCGCGCGCGGGTCACCTGGACCGACAACGGCACCACATTCGATGTGACCGACCGGGTCACCTGCGGAAGCTCCGATGAAACGATCCTGCGTCCGGCGCTGGGCGGCAGCGGCTGCTGGTTCGAGGCGCTGCGCGCCGGCAGCGCGGACGTCATCGTCGGCAGCAGGCGTGAGACGGTCACCGTCAACGGAGCGTTGCAGACGCAGCTCGACACGCTGCGCGTCGCGATCGTCGGCTCGCTGGAGGAGGCGACGCTCGCCGATCCGCAGGGCGGCGTTGCGAATACCGAGGTCGTCGCGACAAACGTCTTCCGGACCAACGGCAAGGGGCCGGTCGTCATCGAGGCGGAATATGGCAATGGACGCCGCGTGAACGTGACACCGTGGGCGCTTGGTTCCGTGGCGCTCGCCTCCGGATCGAGCGTCGCCATCGTCGAGGGCGGCCGCGCGGTCGAGACGACCGGCCGTCCCGGCATCTCCCAGGTGACGGCGAGCTACGGCGGTGCCACCGGCACCGGTATCGTCTCCGTCGAGTTCCCGGGCGAGGCGGCGCTCGAATTCCACGACGCGATCCCCGCGAACGAGTATGTGCTGCCGGAACCGTTTGAGGACGATGAGCTCGCCGCCAGCAAGCTCGCCCGCGACGCGTGGGTGAAGGCGCTCAAGGGTGCCGCCGACGTCGTCAACCTCAAGCTCACCGCCGGCTACGTCGAGGGGGGCGAGATGGGCGTCGCCTTCCCGATGACGACCGCCGACGGCGCCGCGTACCGCATCCTGCAGGGCGAGGATCTCATCGCGATCGCACCGCGCGCGCCGACCGCGCCAGGGGCCGACCCCGCCGACGGCGTGCTCGAGGTGACCCCCACCGGAACCGGCGCCGGGCTCGCCGTGATCGAGGCGCAGGTGCCCGGCTTCCCGGCGGCGCGCTACGGCATCCTGGTCCTGGGCGTTACCGCGTTGGAAGTCGCGCTCCTCGAGGACTTCGATCCGCAGGGAACGGTCGAGGAGCTCGAAGCGCTCGGGCTCGCCGCCTACGCCGCCCCGCAGCGCGCGGTGACGCAGCTGCGCACGATCGAGGGCGTCGAGCGCTACGAGCGCGCGCGCGTCGCGGTCCTCGACGGCTTCGAGGACGTCTTCGGGAGTGGAATACCG
>CAYPII010000009.1:0-22577 GCA_964410765.1 uncultured Myxococcales bacterium
TCATCTGTCCGATTGCATCGTCACTCCTCACCTCTCCTGCACGATCATATCGTGACTACTGCAGATTAATCGATATCGCTTCCGGCCGGTTCCAAGCGCCCGCTCTCCGGAGTGGGCGCTTTTGTGTCGTCGTCGATCGATCCGCCGAAGGTGCCGGAGAAGCCGATGAGAAAGTTGACCCCCGGGGCGGGGTGGCCGAACTTCTCCTGGTAGGATTCGTTCAGAACATTGGCGACGCGTGCGGAGAGGCGGAGGTCCTGCAGGATGCGCGGGAAGGAGAAGGTGTAGTGGCCCGCGAGGTCGAGCCGCGTGTAGCGGTCGAGCGTACCGTCCGAGACATTCCCCTGCCAGTCGACGAAGATGAAGTTGGAGTTCGTTCCCCAGTGGCGCTCTCCGACGACCCGGAGATCGGCCTGAAAGACGAGGTGCTTGATCGGCTCAACGGTGAGCATCGCCTTCCAGGTGTGGGCGGGTCGCTCCGGCAGCGGGACGTTTCGCACCTCGTCGCGCGCACGCGTCCAGGTGTAGCTCCCCTGGAAGCGGAGCCAGCGCAGGGGGCGGAGCTTGAGCGTCGTCTCCACGCTCATCGCATAGGCGTCGTTCGTCCCCACCGGATCGGCGCCGTCGGAGAAGAAGCTGTCGTAATCGCTGTAGAAGAAGAAACTCGAGAGCGTCCCCTTCCCCCACAGGTCCTGTTCGACACCGGCGGAGTAGTTCTGCGCGGTTTCCTTTTGCGGCTGGATGCCCAGGACGTAGAGCGTGATGAGCGGCGCGTTGAAGGTCTCCGCATAGTTGAACTTCACCGTCGTTCCGCTGGGCGCGATATGCGTGGCGACGCTCGCCCGCGCGGTGAGCGCGTGGCCGAACATCGAGTTGTCGTCGTAGCGCATGCCGGCGGAGAGGATCAGCCACCGCTTCAGGTGGAAGACGTTCTGCAGGAAAACGGCGTAGTTCTGCCGGTCGAACTTCTGCCCGGGGAGGGGGAAGTGGACGTGCGGGCCGCCCGAGGGCCCGTTGAGAAAGCCCAGGTGCTCGACGTCCACATCGAAGCCGACTGTGAAGAGGTCGCGGTAGCCCTGGTGGTCGAGCGGGATGAAGACGTTGCGAAAGCTGATGCGATGGCGGTCCTCGCTGCTGCTCGCGAACTGGTCGCCGAGGATCGTCCCGGGGGTGACGTCGCCGGTGGGCGGGTTGTGGAGGCGGACGTGCTGGTAGTAGTAGCTGTAATCGAAGTAGGATTCCCACCACGGCTTCATGTGCAGGGCGAGCTGGATCGGGACGACGACGGTATCGCGCCGCAGCGCTCGGTTCGTATCGCGCGGGAAGTAGAAGATCGGCCCCTCGGCGACTGCGTCAAAGGCGAGTTCCTGATCCGTGTTGAAATACTGCGGGCTGATGCTCACGTCGAGTTCGTCCGAGAAGTCGTAACGCCAGTTGGCGGAGAGCGCGTTCTGCGCCGTGCGGTCGTGTGCGAAGCGCCCGTATTGGTCCCAGCGCTGATAGTGCAGCCGCCAGCGGTGGTTGCCCGCACCGCCGCTCGTCCCCGCATCCTCGATGAAGGTGCCGAGGTTCCCGCCGCGGAAGCCGACATCGCCGTAAATCCCCGGCTCGCCCGTGCGCGTGATGATGTTGATCACGCCGCCCACCGCACGGCTGCCATACATGCCGGTCTGTGCCCCTTCGATGACCTCGATGCGTTCGACGGTCGAGGCGGGGATGGTGCCGAGGATCGTCGGCCGGTTGTCGAGGACCGTGTTGATCGGAACGCCGTCGATGAGGACGAGGACCTCGTCGCGATCGGTGCCCAGCAGGTGAATGTCGTTGTCATCGCCGGGAGCGCCGTTGGAGGTGACGTCCACGCCGGGGACGGTGCGCAGGGCGTCGAGCGCCGTCTGCGCGCCCTGGTCGACGATCTCCTGGCGGTCGACGACGAAGATCGGCGAGGTGACCTCCTCGATCGACTGGGGCCGACGATCGGCGGTGACGACGACGGGAGCGAGTTCGGTCGCCTCGTTCGGCGTCGCATCCTCCTCCGCGGCAAAGACGGTGTCGGTGGAGGCAAGGGACGAGAGAAACAGGAGGAATACGACGCGGACGATCGAGCGGCGCCGGCATACGGCGGTACGGAGTGACGGCATCAACTCTTCTCGTTTCGTTTGATATTGAGCTTTTTGATCTTGTACTCGAGCGTCTTGCGGTGGATGCCCAGGCGCTCGGCGGTCTTCCCCTGGTGCCAATTCTCCTCCGCGAGCGTCTGGAGGATGAAGGCCCGCTCGAATCCCTCGACCGCGAGCTTCAGCGCGTCGCTCATGCGCATCTGCTGTTTCGAGGCCTGCAGCGGGTGCACGCGGTATTCCACCGGGATGTTGAACTCGGTCAGCGTTGGGCTGTCGGCGAGCGCGACCATGCGTTCGACGAGATTCTCCAGCTCGCGGATGTTGCCGGGCCAGTGATAGGCCTTGAGGATGGCCAGCGCCTCGTCATCGATGCCCTCGATCCGGCGGTGGAAGCGATCGCTGTAGCGCTTGATGAAGAGGTGGAGCAGCTGCGGGATGTCCTCCATGCGACGCCGCAGCGGGGGCAGGTCGATCGGGAGGACGTGCAGGCGGTAGTAGAGATCCTCGCGGAAGCGCCCCTCGCGCACTTCCTTCTGGAGGTCGGTGTTCGTCGCGGCGATCAGGCGCACATCCACCGGGATGGGATGCGCCGCGCCGACGCGCTCGACCTCCCCCTCCTGGATGGCGCGCAAGAGCTTCGCCTGCAGGTCGATGCGCAGTTCGCTGATCTCGTCCAGGAAGAGCGTGCCCTCGTGGGCGAGTTCGAACTTGCCGTAGCGCTGTGCGATGGCCCCAGTGAACGCGCCGCGCTCGTGTCCGAAGAGCGTGGATTCGATCAGTTCGCTCGGGATCGAGGCGAGGTTCACGGCGACGAAGGGACCCTTCTCCCGGTCGCTCCAGGTGTGGATCTGTCGGGCGACCATCTCCTTCCCGGTGCCCGATTCGCCGGTGATGAGGACGGTGGAGGGGACGGCGCCCGCCTTCTGCATCAACTCCTTCACCGCCTGCATCTCGCCCGTCTCGCCGATGATCAGATCGCGATGAGTGTGGCGGACGACCTCATCGCGGAGGAAGTGGAGCTCCCGGTCGGCTCGCATCTGCGTGACCGCCTTTTCGATGAGGGCGCGCATCTCATCATAATCGAAATCCTTATTGATGTAGTCGAACGCCCCCAGCTGCATCGCGCGCACCGCGCTTTTGATCTCCTTGATGACGGTGATCATGATGACGACGACCTTCGGCCAGCGTTCCTTGATCTCCTTGAGGACATCGAGCCCGTTCATGTCGGGCATGCGGATGTCCAACAGGACGATATCGATGTGGCGTTTTTCGAGGAGCTGCAATGCTTTTCGGCCGCCGTTTGCGCCGGCGATCCGGTAACCGTTGCGCAAGATCGAGGTGAGCAGGTCGCGCATGGAATCGTCGTCGTCGACGATGAGGATCGAGGGATGGCGGGATGCATCGCGCTGCTGGGTGCTGGGGGAGGCTTCGAACATGGGCCCTTCCGAGTAAAGGAGAAAACGCAACAATCCTCAATGCTTAAAAAGCATATCAGGAGGACCCTTGTCAAACAGGAGGACGGAGAATTCTGCATTTTCCTTTCTCTCATGGGCGGGAGCGATCTTTATCCCGAATGGATGATATTTTATCCATTCCGATGGTGCATGCATCTCCCGTCCCTTCCGATCATCTGTGGAGCCATTTTTATCCAAGCTCATCGACCGAAGATTGCGGTTCGCCGATCGACACTCCCGGGGAAAAAGAAAAATTGTTCGGGAAGTTCATTTGTTGCGGCGCTCGCTCCGTTCGTTTGTGAAGCGACGTGAACATCGGCATGCTTCTTGCTTTCTCACAGGGGCATGGTGGATGTCATGAAGCCCTCGTACTACATGGTTGCAGCCCCCGATGAACGCCAGAGCGGCTGCATCCACCTCTATCACACCCTCTTCGATCACCACCTCCTCATTCACGAGCAGCCCGATGAGACCGTCGCCGGACTCGTGGAGAAGGTGCGCGAACATCGTGAGCTCTCCGCCGGCGAAAAGCAGGCGGCGAAGATGCTCCACAGCATGGGCTTTATGATCGGCGACGAGGTCGACGAGTATCTCCTCTTCAAGCTCTGGTACGAGAATGTCCTGCGCAAGGGGCGCGGGTCGTTCGTCGCTCACGTCGTGACGACGATGGCCTGCAACCTGCGCTGCGGCTACTGCCTCGAGCGCGATCGCATCGATCAATCCCAGTTCATGTCCCGCGAGGTCGCCCTGGCGACCACGGCGTGGCTCAAGCGCCAGATCAAGCAGCGCCATATTCAAAACATGAGCATGATCTTCTTCGGGGGCGAACCGCTGCTCAACACGCAGGTGATCGAGTTGATCGGCGGATCGCTCCACGAGTTCTGCCGCGAGGAGAAGGTCGACTGGCGCGCCGGGGCGATCACCAACGGCACGTTGCTGACCCCCTCGGTTGTCGATCTCCTCGTGGAAGCAGGCGTCTCCTGGGTCAAGGTGACGATCGACGGCGATCGCGAGCACCATGATAAGCTCCGTCCCTTTTTGAACGGAACGGGGAGCTTCGACGTGATCTGGAAAAACCTGGAGTACGCTGCACAGAAGCTCAACCTCATCATCGGTGGCAACTTTGCCGAATCCAACGCCGCGTCGTTCGACACCCTGTTGCAGATGCTGCGTGAGGCGCCGTGGCGGGAGTCGATCGTCGGCGTCCGCTTCAAGCCGATCCTCTCGCCCAACGCGTCCAAGAAGCTGCGCGCGCAACAGCTCTCCTGTGACCACGGGGCTTTCACTCCCGAGCAGGTCGAGCTGATGCTCAAGCTGCGCGAGAAGGTCCGCGAGGCAGGGCTGCCGACGATGGACGATCCCAACATGGGGCCCTGCGATTTCTATCGTCACAACGTCCTCACGGTGGGGCTGGAGGGGGAGCTCTATCCCTGCTCCGCCTTCGTCGGCGTGCCGGAGACCGCCATCGGTTCCGTCGCCACCGACGAGCCCACCGCGTTCGGCAAGCGTCTGCAGGAGATGACGGCGTGGAACGACGAATGCCGAACCTGTCCCTTCCTCCCGCTCTGCGCGGGCGGCTGCCGCGTACCGGCCTTTCTGGCCGGCGAGGATATCGCGGCGACCGTCTGCGACAAGTCCTTCTATGAGCAGATGCTGCCCCTGATGGTCTCGGGGCGCTACTCCGGACGGAACAAGAACGGTGGGGGCTTTCGTATCTATGCCTGATTCCGGCGCGCACCGGTGGGCGATCCTGCCTGCCGGTCTATCTCGTCAACGCTGAGGTCTCGGCACAGGAAAAGGAGAGGAAGGAGGTGAAGATATGTCCATCACTATCGTGAAGGAGGGGACGAAGGGGACGAACCCCGATCCGGCGTACTGCTTCCCGTTCTGGTACTAAATCAATTGAGCTCGAGGGAGACCGGCCGCGCGCTGCGGCCGGTCTTTTCTCGGGCGCATTGACGGAACGCCCCGCTTCGAGGACTATGGCCCCATGAGACGCGCACTCGTATACGGATGCCTGCTGTCGGTCTTCCTCCTCGCCGGCGGCCTGTCGCGCGTCGCCGCGGCCGCCGATCGCGGGGGGCACCTCACGATCTGCCACAGCGTCGCCCCGGCGCCGATCAACCCGCTGATCACCTCCTCGACGATTGCGACGAACATGAGCGACCTGATCTTCGATCCGCTCGCCGAGCTCGATGCGGCGGGGGAGCTGCGCTCGGCGCTCGCCGAAAGCTGGGAGCGCTCCGCCGACGGCCGCACCTGGTCCTTTCGCCTGCGCCGCGGCGTGCGCTTCCACGACGGGAGCACACTCAGTGCGGAGGATGTCGCCGCGACCTTCCGCGCCGTGAAGGGATTGCCGCACGGCTTCCTCGCCTTTGGCCTGGAGAACGTCGAGCGGATCGAGACGCCCGACCCACGGACGGTGCGATTTCACTTCAAGCGCTTCGATGCCTTCTTCCCCGACTTCATTCATCTCATCCGCATCCTGCCGGCCGCCGCCCTGCAGGAGGGGCCGATGGGGGAGAAGCGTGTCGGGACCGGCCCCTATCGCTTGGATGCCTTTTCGCCAAAGGGGATCGAGCTCGACGCCTTTGAGGGTCACTTCCGCGGGCCTCCGAATCTCGATCGGATTACGGTCCGCATCCTGAAGAATCAGCGGGCTTGTTATGCAAATTTTGTTGTTGGTGGTGTTGATCTTGTTTTTGTTGACGACTCCGCTGATCTGCAAATGATTACGGATATACCACATATTCGGATAATTAGCCCTGGCTTAGAGTTAACATTTTTCTTGATTCTCAATCAGCGAAAAAGCCCTTTCGATAATAGACTTATTCGTCAGGCGTTGAATTATGCATATGATGAAGAATATTTCGAAAAACAATTACATCAGAGTGAGAAAACGGTCGCGCGAGTATCCCCTGGTTTTAGAATCGGTAAACAAGAGGAATCATCTCACTTTTCGTATAATCCAGTAGAGGTCAAAAAACTGCTAACTCGTTCTGGCTTCAAAGATGTAAACAGCGATCATATTCTCGAATTCAATGACAGGCCATTCCGCTTTGAAGTTGCTGTTGTAAAGGGCTCTGCATTGACGAATCGCATCTTGAGTCTTTTCAGGTCATCGCTTGAACGTTTTGGCATTGTGCTTGATGTGAATGAGTACGCCCCTCATCAGCTCATGAAGAAGTTGGTGATTGATAAGGATTTTGAGGCAGCTCTTGTTCCGATCGCGACTCTGGGCTCTGTCCACCTCCAGTATATGTTTTGGCATTCAGAACGCAAAGATACAAATATTTCATCCTACAAGAATAAACAAGTGGATATGTTGTTCGATTCGATCCGCCATTCAAATGATCTCGTGGAACGTGACGTGTTCTATGCAAAGCTTTCGGATGAACTCATGAAGGACCCCCCCGGCATTCCGCTCTTCGTCCGCGAGACGCGCCTGCTCGTGAACGACCGCTATCGCGGTTTCGTCACCGATCCCTATCGTTTCTTCTCCGGCCTGCGCGAGGTCTGGGTCCCGAAAGACCTGCAGCGCCCGGAGCCGAAGGAGTGACCATGGCCCTCTTCCGTTCGCTCTCCTGGAAGCTCGCCGTCCTGCTTGTCTCCGCGACGCTCCTGCCGCTCTCGGTCTTCGGCATCGTCGCGGTCTGGCAGGCACGCAGCGCCGCGCGTCAGGCGGTCACCGCCGGCCACCAGCGCGTCGCCGCCCGCGCCGCAGGCCAGATCCAGCAGTACCTCGACAACGCCCTGGCGATCCTCCGTTCCACCGCCGAAAATGTCAGCCGTGCCGATCTCGATCCGCGTCAACGCGAACGCGTCATCCGCAACATGGCGATCGCCTTCGAGGAGTTCGACGAGATCGCGTTGGCGAACGAAAAGGGCGAACTCGAACTCTTCTCCGGCGTCGGCTCTTCTCGGATCATGGAGACGCCCTACGGCGAGGAGGCGATCGCGGCGGCGCTTCACGGACGCGACTATCGTTCGCCCGTCTACATCACCGACGAGCTCGTGCCGGCGATGATCGTCGCCCTCCCCACCGAGGGGCTCGGGTCGATCGACGGCGCCGCGCTCGCGGAGATCGACCTCCTCCACCTCTGGCGCCTAGCCGGCGACATCCGCATCGGCGAACACGGCTCCTTGAGCGTCATCGATCCGGAGGGGCGCCTCATCGCCAGCGGCGATGGCGAGATGAAGCGGCGCGTTTTCCAGGGGCTCGATCATCCCGACGCCGAACACGTGATCGCGCTTGGCCGCGATGGGGGCGTTGCGGAGCGTGCGGGGGAGGGGGGTGCTTCGATCGTCGCGGCGGCGGCGGCGCTCCCCGCGCCGACCGGCTGGACCGTCGTGATGGAGCAGCCGGCCGCGGAGGCCTTTGCCCTCGCCGATCGCCTGACCACACAGCTCGTCCTGCTCGTCCTCCTCTTCGCGGCGAGCGCATTGCTCGTCGGATACTTCGGCGGACGCTGGCAGGTCGTCCGTCCGATCGCCGCCCTCATCGGCGGGACGAAGCGGATCGCCGCCGGCGATCTCGACCATCCGGTGGAGCTGCGGTCCGCCGACGAGTTCGGCAATCTGGCGCGCTCCTTCAACACGATGGCGGGCGACCTCGCTGAGATGCAGGATCGCATCCGGCGCCAGGAACGCCACGCGGTCTTCGGGCGCATCGCCTCCGGCCTCGTCCACGACCTCAAGCACCCGGTGCGCAGCATCAAGAACGCGAGCCAGCTGATGGAACGGATGCACGACGATCCCGAATACCGCGAGACCTTCCGCCGAGTCGTCGACCGCGAGTTCGCGAAGATCGATACCTTCCTCGAGAACCTGCACACGCTCACGCACGACATCCCCTACCACCCCATCCGCCTGGAACTCGGCGGCCTCCTCGACGAGATCGTCGAGACCTTCGCGGCCGAGGTGGAGCGCGGCGGGGTCGCAATCGTGCGGGAGGGGGATGCGTCAGGCGCGGCGTTCCTCGCCGACCGCTTCTCGATCACGCGCGCCCTCTCCAACCTCGTCGGCAATGCGCTGCAGGCGATGCCCGACGGTGGGCGTTTGACGATCGCGGTGCGCGAGGAGGAGGGGGCGACCGTTCTCGCGATCGGCGACACCGGCTGCGGGATCGAGCCGGAGCGGCTCGAGACGATCTTCGCCGATTTCGTGACGACGAAGCGCAAGGGGCTGGGGTTGGGCTTGGCGCTCGCCAAGCGCATCCTCGATCAGCACGATATCGCGGTCGCGGTGGAGAGCGCGGTGGGGGAGGGAACGACCTTCACGCTGCGCATCCCCGCCTATCGGTCCAACGAATAGCGCAGCGTCAGCGTGATCGGCTTGGCGAAGCGGGGGAGGGGGGCGGCGCGCCGCACCGCTTCGAGCGCCGCGTTGTCCAGCAGCGCGATGCCGCAGGGGCGGGAGAGCTTCACCCAGGCGATCGAGCCGTCCGCCGCGATGGAGAAGGTGACGCCCGGCGCTCCCTCCAACCCCAGCCGCCGCGCCGCGGAGGGATAGTACTTCGCCCGGTTGATCCGCTTCCAGATCGTCGCGAGCACCGGGTCGCCCCCCTCGCCCGAGCCCACCCCCTCGCCGCTGCCGCTCCCGACGCCCGCGCCGGCGGCGCCGCCGAGTCCCGCGCCGGCGCCAACACTCTTCCCCTCGCCGACGTGGCGCACCGCCGTGGAGGGCTCTTCCTTCGTCGCTTCGCGTGAGGGTTTCGGCTGTTCGGGGGAGGTCATCGCGCCGGTTCGGCGTCGATGCCGGTGTTCGATCGTGCGCCTGGCGACGGCCGCATCGACGACGCGTCCGTCGGGGCCGGCGAGCCAGACGCTCACCACCGCGCCCTCCTCACCGCCGGATCCCCCCGGTTCGGAGGCGAGGAAGATGAGCGGCCCCCAGATGATCGCGGCGAGGAGCGCGGCGTGCACGACCCCCGACGTGAGGATGGATCGGATCGATGGCGGCATGGCGCCCTTATGCCCGACGACGGGGTCGCGCGGCAAGGACTTCGCGCCGGCGCCGCCGCAACAGGAGGAAGGCCCCCAGGCCGACGACGAGCAGCGCACCGAAGCCGGTCGCATCCGCGCGCGAATCGGTCAGCGAGCAGCCCATGATGCCGGCGCCGAAGAGGCCCTGGCCGCCGCCCCCGCCCACCGCCATCGGCGGCTCGGTGACGACGGCGATGTCGGTCACGTCGACGCTGCCGTGTTCGCTCACCGCGGTGGCGCGGATGGTATACCGGATGCCGCGCTGCGAATCGATCGTCGGCAGCAGGGCATCGCGGATCCAGGTCTGCCGCGCCTCATAGGTCGTCTGGCGGTTCTCGCCCACCGCGAGCGTGATCTCGAAGCGATCGTCGGGGAGCTCCACCGCGTAGCGCTGCTCGGCTGGCTCCGCCGCGAGCGAGAAGTCGATCGCCGCGGGCGCCGCGATGTCGAAGGAGGGCGCGGTCGGATCGGCCGCGATGGAGAAATCGATCGTCTCCTCGTAGGCGACCGCCGACGAGGCGGTGATCCCGCCCGCCGACTGGCCGTTGATCGCGACGATCTCGTAGAAGATCGCCGCGGCGTCCGCACCGGTCTGCGCCGTGCACTCGATCGACACCTCCTCGCCGTTGGAGGCGACGATCTCCGTCTCCGCACAGGCGAGGAAGAGGTCGCGCACGTGCACCGTCACCGTGTCGGTGGAGGAGCCGCCGTCGGGGTCGGTGACCGTCACCGCGAAGAGGAGGTCGGCGTTGCGCTCGCCGGTCGGCGTGACGAAGCTCACCGCTTCCGTCGTGTCGCCGATGAGCGTCACCTCCGTCCCCTCGAGCTGGACCCACCGATAGGAGAGTGTCGACGGATCGGCCTCGTTGGCGTCGGTCGCCGTCGCCACGAGCGTCATCGCCTGTCCCTCGCCGGTGGTGACGTCCTCGCCCGCGTCGACGATCGGCAGTTCGTTCACGTCGTTGGTGACCGTCACCGTGACCGTGTCGGTCGCCTCCTGCGGATCGGCCGCATCGTTGTCGGCGACCGTCAGCTCGAAGACGAAGGTCTCGGTCGGATCGGTGACCGTCGGCGAGACGAAGGTTGCGATCTGCCCGCCCGCCGCGTCGATCGTGACGGCCGTCCCCGACACCTGACGCCAGGCGTAGGTGAGGTTCGTCCGTTGCGGATCGTTGACGTCGTACGAGCGCGAGCCGTCGAGGACGACGGTCGTCTGTTCGGAGACGGTGCGGTCCGCGCCCGCCTCGGCCACCGGCGCCTCGTTGATGCTGTTGGCGATCGTCACCGTCGCCGTGGCCAGCACCACGCCGCCGCGCCCGTCGGAGACGAGCAGTCGGAAGGTGCAGGCGGTCTCCTCGGAGACGGTCGGTGCCACGAAGGCGATCTCGTCCTGATCGAGCGGGTTGACCGCGAAGGCGATGTCGGGCCCGCCGGTCTGCATCCAGGTCGAGGTGTGTTCGATCTGCTCGTCGCCGCCGCCGATCGCATCGGGTTCGGTGACGGTCGCGGTGAGCGTCACCGCGTCGCCCTCGTCGACGGCGAGGTCACCCAGCACCACGGTCGGGACCGCGTTCGTGCTGTTGCGCACGACCACCTCGACGGTCGCCGTGTCGGTGCCGCCGCGTCCATCGTCGACCTCCGCCTCAAATCGATAGGTCGTGTCGGCGACGAGGTCGTCGGGGGCGGTGAGCGTCACGCGCTCGCCGACGAGCGAACCGCCGCCCGCTGCGAACTCCGCCAGCTGCGGGTTGGCGTCGATCTGCGTCCAGGTGATCGTCAGCGCATCGCCGTCCGGATCGCTCGACTCCGCCGCATCCAGCGTGAAGGCGTCGCCCTCGTTGACCGCCGCGTCGGGGCCAGCATCGGCCGTCGGCGCCTGGTTGATCTGATTCACCTGCACGATCGCGAAGACCGGCTCCGCGCTCGATCCCTCGTCGTCCTCGACATCGATGCGGAAGATGAGGATCTCCGAGGCGTTCCCCTCGATCTGCGGGATGAGGATGATCGTGGAGTCAGTGCTCCACGGGACGATCAGCGCGTCGGGTCCCGCCGTCTGCGTGTACCGATAGGTCAGCGGATCGGCGTCCGCGTCGGTCGCGGTCACCTCGACCGTGAGCTGAACGCCTTCGTTCAGCGCGTAGAGGCCGGCCCAGCCGGGCATCGGGTAGGTCGTGTCGCCCCCGCCCGAGTCGAAGAGGCGCACCGCATTGACCGCCGGTGCCGTGTTGTCGGTGTTGAGCACCGTGAGCGTCGCCGTCGCCGCGGCCGAATCGGCCACGCCGTCGTTCACCACCAGGCGCACCGTGCAGGTCGTGTCGCTGTTGACCGCGCCGGTCACCACGCGCGTCTCCATCTGATCGGCGATCGTCAGCGCACAGGCGCCGCCGCCGTCGTCGACGAGCGTCCAGGCGTAGGCCAGCGCCTGCCCGTCGGCATCGCTGCTGGCCGCGCCGGAGAGGAAGCTCTCCTCGCCCTCGCCGACGGTGAGGTTTCCGCCGATGCGTGCGGTCGGCAGCTCGTTGATCGCCTGAACGTCGATCGTCGCCGCCTGCGGGAGACTCATGATGCCGCGCGCGTCCTGCACCGAGACGCGGATGACGAGCTGCGCGTCCGCGGCCACCGCGGGGAGCGTCACCGCGAGCGAGTCCGTGCCGTCGCCGCCCGGGAGCGTCACTGCGGGGCCGGAGACGCGCGTGTAGAGATAGGTCATCGCGTCGCCGTTGGGATCGGTCGCATCGACCGTGATCGTCACGGTCGTCGATTCGTCGACCGCGAGCGGGTTGCCGGAGCTTCCCCCCTGCGTGATCGTGACGCTGTTGATCGTCGGGACGCCGTAGTCCTGCAGCGTATCGCAGACGCCGTTGCCGTCCGCGTCGGCGGGGACGTCGCCCGCGTCGTTCGGGTCGGCGAGGCAGAGCGTCTCGACGTCGTTGATCCAGCCGTCGCCGTCGGCGTCGTTGTCCAGCGCGTTGCAGGTGCCATCAGTATCGATGTCGCGCGTGGCGTCGACCGGCGTCTCGGCAGCGAGCATCGCCGACGATCCGCAGATCGCCTCGACGGCGTTGGCGAAGCCGTCGCCGTCGGTGTCCGCCTCCTCCATCGCGTCGCAGATGCCGTCGGCGTCGGTGTCGGCCGGCGCGTCGGCGTCCACATCCGGATCGGTCCCGCAGGCGGTCTCCATCGTGTCGTCCCAGCCATCGCCGTCGCGGTCGCTATCCAGCGCATCACAGGTGCCGTCGCCGTCGAGGTCGGAGGGGACGGAGAGAGCGTCGTCCGGGTCGGCGTCGCAGGCGATCTCGATCGCATTCTCCACGCCGTCGCCGTCGGTGTCGGCGCTCTCCATCGCGTCGCAGATCAGGTCGCCGTCGAGGTCGAGCGGAACATCGGCGTTGTCATCGGGATCGGTGCCGCAGCTCGTCTCCATCGCGTTGGCCCACCCGTCGCCATCGCGATCGCCGTCGATCGCATCGCAGTCGCCGTCGCCGTCGCTGTCGGTGGGTGTGGAGGCGGCATCGTTCGGATCGGAGCCGCAGAGGGTCTCGTGGCCGTTCGGGAAGCCGTCGCCGTCGGTGTCCGCGCCCTCGATCGCATCGCAGACCAGATCGCCGTCGGTGTCGGTCGGGACCGACGCGACGTCATCGGGATCGGTGCCGCAGCTCGTCTCCATCGCGTTCGCCCAGCCGTCGTTGTCGCGGTCGTCGTCGAGCACTTCGCAGAGGCCGTCGAGGTCCGCGTCGATCGGGGTCGAACCCGCGTCAGCCGGATCGGAGCCGCAGAGCGTCTCGATCTCGTTGCCCACGCCGTCGCCGTCGGTGTCCGCCTCCTCCATCGCGTCGCAGATCAGGTCGCCGTCGGTGTCGGTCGGCACCGCCGCGACATCATCGGGATCGGTCCCGCAGCTCGTCTCGGTCGCGTTCGCCCAGCCGTCGCCGTCGCGGTCGCCGTCGAGCGCGTCGCAGCTCCCGTCGCCGTCCGCGTCGGCCGGGACCGAGGCGGCATTGGCCGCGTCGGAGCCGCAGAGGAATTCGACCGCAGCGGGGAAACCGTCGCCGTCCGCGTCGCTGTCCTCGAGCGCGTCGCAGACGCCATCGCCGTCGGTGTCGATGGGCGTCGAGCCGGCGTCGTTCGCGTTCGAACCGCAGACCGCCTCGACGTCGTTGCCGAAGCTGTCGCCGTCGATGTCGTCGTCGAGCAGGTCGCAGGTGCCGTCGCCGTCGGTGTCGGTGGGTGTGGAGCCGGCGTCGCCCGCGTCGGAACCGCAGAGCGCCTCGACGTCGTTACCGACCCCGTCGCCGTCGCGGTCGGCGATCTCCATCGCGTCGCAGATGCCGTCGGCGTCGGTGTCGATGGGCACCGCGGCGTTGTCTGCCGGGTCGCTCCCGCAGGCCGCTTCGAAGGCGTTTGCCCAGCCGTCGCCGTCGGCGTCGCTATCCAGTGCATCGCAGGTGCCGTCGCCATCCGTATCCGGCGGGGTGGAGCCGGCGTCGGCCGGATCGGCCTCGCAGAGGATCTCCACGCTGTTGGCGAAGCCGTCGCCGTCGATGTCGGCGACCTCCATGGCGTCGCAGAAGCCGTCGGTGTCCGCGTCGGCCGGGATCGCCGCGGCGTTTGCGGGGTCGGTGCCGCAGAGGGTCTCGACCGCATTCTCCCAACCGTCGCCATCGGCGTCCGCATCGATCGCATCGCAGTCGCCGTCGCCGTCGGTGTCGGTGGGCAGGGCGGCGGCATTGGCCGGATCGCTCCCGCAGATCGTTTCGACCGCATCGGGCGCGCCGTCGCCGTCGGTGTCCGCATCCTCCAGCGCGTCGCAGATGCCGTCGGCGTCGGTGTCGGTCGGCGCGTCGGCGTCCACATCCGGATCGGTTCCGCAGGCGCCCTCCATCGCGTTCGCCCAGGTGTCGCCGTCGCGGTCGCTATCCAGCGCATCGCATTCGCCGTCGCCGTCGGCGTCGGACGGGGTCGAACCGGCATCGGCCGGATCGGAGCCGCAGAGCGTCTCGATCGCGTTCGCCGTCCCATCGCCGTCGGTGTCGTCGGTCTCGAGCGCGTCGCAGACGCCGTCGCCGTCGGTGTCGGTCGGCATGTCGGCGTTGTCGGACGGGTCGGAGCCGCAGTTCGCCTCCTGTGCGTCGTACCAGCCATCGCCGTCGCGGTCGGCGTCGAGGCCGTCGCAGACGCCGTCGGCATCCAGGTCGGCCGGGGTGTCCCCCGCGTCGAGCGGATCGGAATCGCAGAGCGACTCCTCGCCGTTGGGGGCGCCGTCGCCGTCCGTATCGGAGTCCTCGAGGACGTCGCAGACGCCGTCGCCGTCGGTATCGGCGGGGACGTCGAGCGGGTCGTTGCGGTCGGTCAGGCAGAGGATCTCCTGCTGGTTCTGCCAGCCGTCGCCGTCGGCATCCGCGGCCTGTGCGGTGTTCGTCGCGAGCACGAGGGCGGCGACCGCCAGGAGGAGGGGGAAGAGTGTGCGCTTCATGGTAGACTCCTTCGTCGAGAAAAAGTTCCGAGAAACGAGGGGGTTATCGCGGAATCGTCCAAAAAGTTGCGTGATTCCACACTCTCGCCGACATCCGGAAAAAGTCCGTTTTTCTGCCATTTTGGCGCCCCCATCCCCCACGGATGGGCGCCCTTGGGATCGCGGTGGTTAGTGGGGGGAGGTGGAAAAATCAAAGTGAAATCAAAGGATTTGCTCGAAACCGCTTTGAAGATGCGGCCTAATCCTTTGATTTCTCGAGGAAAGAAAAAGTGTCCGACACCTGTGGATAAGAGGGGAAGGGATTGAACTCATTGTCGAATTCGATCGAGTTCCGCGAATCGATCGCCACGCTTGAGCTCGGGCCGCCGGGCTGATAGATTCGCGGGGAACCGAAACGAAGGGGGAGAGATGGAACACACCAAGTGGATGCCCTGTTTCTGCACGCTCCTGCTCGGAATCCTCGTCATCGTCTTTGCCTGGTGGCCGGTCGGCTGGGGGGCGATCGCGCTCACCGTGATCGGCGCGCTCGTCATCATCCGCGGCCTGATCAACAGGTGCTGCTGCAGCGATTCGATGGCGAAGAAGAGCGAGTGCTGTCAGTAGCGCGATGGAACTGATCACGCACGGTCACCATCAGCATCGCAGCCGACTCTCGAAACGGCTCGATGCCGTCGGCTGGGGGCTCTTCTTCATCTGGATCGGCGTCGTTTTCATCGTCGGGTCGATCCCCGACGGCGTCGGCGCGCTGGGCGTGGGCGCCATCGTCCTCGGCGGGACGCTCGTGCGCCTCGTGTTGCGCGAGTCGATCAGTCTCTTCTGGATCATCATCGGCGGGGTCTTCCTGATCGCGGGCATCGGGGGGGTGCTCGGCGTCGATCTGCCGCTGCTCTCGATCGCGCTGATCGTCTGCGGGCTGCTCATGCTCCTGCACCAGCGCTCGCACCGCCGCCCACGCCGTCGTCAGTGATCGCAGAGATTATCGCCGGTTGCGAGCGTGCCGTCGAGGTAGGCGCGGGCGATCTCCTCGGGCGTGCCGGCGGTTGCGCCGACGATAACGTCGATGGAATGCTGCAAGAATATCTGCTGCGCGCGCTGTCCCATTCCGCCGGCGATGATGCAGGTGGCGCCCTGGTCGGCGAGCCAACCGGGGAGCATGCCGGGCTGATGCGGCGGGGAGGAGACCATCGTCGTCTTCTGGATCGTCTTCGCATCGGGGTCGACATCGATCAGCGCGAATGCTTCGCAGTGTCCGAAGTGGGCGCAGAGCTTGCCGTCGGCGACGGGGATGGCGATTCTCATCGGGAACCTCCTTCATCGGTGGATGTGAAGATGTCGAGGGCGGGGGAGAGGAGCTCCTCCGCCCGGATGCTGCGATGCACATAGTCGAGGATCGCCTCGGCGAGCGCGGTGGCGCCCAGGTTGGAGCAGTGGCGCTTCGTCGGCGGCAGTCCTCCCACCGCCTCCTCGATCAGATCGTCGGTGATCTCGTTCGCCTCGTCGAGCGTCCTGCCCAGCGCCAGTTCGGTCATCGCGCTCGCCGTGCCGATCGCGGCGGGACACCCCTGGCACTGAAAGCGGATCGCGGCGATGCGATTGTCTTCGACGCGGATCGTGACCTTCAAAAAGTCGCCGCAGCGCGGATCGCCGACGAAGCTGGTGCCGTCGGGGCTCTCCAGCTCCCCCGCGTTTCGCGGGTGGAGGAAGTGATCGCGCAGCGTTTCACTATACTCGAACATCGTGGTACTCCTCGATGCCGGCCGCTTGCAGCGCACGCCCCCAGATGGCGCGTAGCTTGCGTGCGACGGCGCCGTCGCTATATTCCACGATCGTCTTTTCCGCAAGCTGTGCCTGCACGAAATCGGTGGTGTAGGGCAGCCGCCCCAGGAGCGTGAGATTGCGCTCCTCACAGAGACGCTCCACCGATCCGGCCCATTCTACACTGATATCGGCTTTGTTGAGGATCACTCCGGCGGCGATGCCGAAGTGCGCGGCCAGCTCCGCCACGCGCGCCAGGTCGTGACAGCCGGCAGGGGTGGGTTCCGTGACGATCAGCACCAGGTCGTTTCCGGTGATCGCGGCGATGACGGGGCAGCCGACCCCCGGCGGGCCGTCGGTGAGGATGAGCGCCGCATTCGTCTCCTCGGCGACGCGCTTCGCCTCCCCGCGCACGAGCGAGACGAGGCGCCCGGAGTTTTCACGCCCCGGGTCGAGACGGGCGTGCAGCATCGGTCCGACGCGCGTTTGCGACTGAAACCACCGACCGCACTCGGCCGGGTGCATCGTCACCGCATTGGCGGGGCAGACGATGCGGCAGACGCCGCATCCCTCGCAGGCGATCGGGTCGACGGCGAAGCGATCGTCGATCGCGCCGAAGGCGCAGGCCTCGCAACAGGCGCCGCAGGCGGTGCAGCGATCGGGATCGATCGCGGCGCGCTCGCCGCTGACGAAGCGCTCCTCGCGCTCGACCGTGGGCCCCAGCAAGAGGTGTAGGTCGGCGGCGTCGACATCGCAGTCGGCGACGACGACGCGTTTCGTGAGGAGTGCAAAAGCAGCGGCCAGCGAGGTCTTCCCCGTTCCCCCCTTGCCGCTGATGACGACGATCGATTTCGCTTGCTTCGTCATCGGGCACCTCCCGCGATCTCGGCCAAACGATCGACCGCATGGAGAAGCGGCGCCGTGAGCTGTGGCTTGTACTCCAGCAGTCCGCGCCCTTCGGCGGCGGCGCGTGCGATCGTGAGGTCGTGTTCGATCTCCAGGAGGATCGGGATTTTCTCGTCGCGACAGTATTGCTGCACGCGATCATCACCGATGCCAGCGCGATTGACGATGACAGCGAATGGCTTCTCGAGCAGACGCAACGCCTCGACCGCAAGGGCGAGGTCGTTGTGGCCGAAGGGGGTGGCGTCGGCCACCAGCAGGACCGCGTCGGCGGCGCGCGCCGTCTCCACGAAGGGGCAGGAGGTGCCGGGTGGGGCGTCGAGGATCGCCGTGCACGTCGGATCGCGTCTTGCGAGCAGCTGCGCGATCACCGGCGTGGCGCGTGACTCGCCGATGGCGAGCAGCCCCTGGCCGAATCGGATCGCACCCGCACGGCCGATCTCGATCGTGCCGATCTCGCGTTCGCCGCGTCCGATCGCGTCGACGGGGCAGACGCGCATGCAGGCGGTGCAGCTGTGACACATCTCCGGAAAGGTCAGCACCTTCTCGGGGAAGACGACGAGCGCGTGAAAGCGGCAGGCGTCCGCACAGGCGCCGCAGAAGGTGCAGCGCCCGCGGTCGATCGCCGGGACGAGGACGCGCACCGGTTCGCGCCGGTCGATCGCCGGGGCGAGGAGGAGATGCGCGTTGGGCTCCTCGACGTCGCAGTCGAGGAGCTGCACGGCGCGACCTTCGCGCACGAGCGCCTCGGCGATCGCCGTGGAGAGCGTCGTCTTCCCCGTTCCCCCCTTGCCGCTGCCGACCGCGATGATCATCGGGCGCGCGTCATCCTCTCGCCGCAATCGGGGCAGGCGATTTCGGTGCAGGGGGTGCCGCGCTGGTGCGCGATGCGCTTGCCGCACTTCGGGCAGACGCAGTCACCGCCGGGGCCGGCCGCAACGCCGCCCATCCGTCCGCGTCCGCCGCCCATGCCGCCGCGCTGGCCACCGCCCCCGCGACCGCGTCCGCCGCCCATTGGACCCGTTCCATCTCCTCGTGGCATAGCTGCCTCCTTACCAATGCCCTTCGACGTTTGCCGCGTCGGCGTAGGGGTATTCGCCGCGCGCGAATTTTTCGGCCGCTTCGCGCACCGTGCCGGTGACGCCGGTGACGATATGCACGCCGCCGGCGGCGAGTGTGCGAAAGGCCTTCGGGCCGCAGTTGCCGGTGAGCACCGCTTCGGCCCCGGCGTGAACGACGTTCGTCGCCGCCTGGACGCCGGCTCCGCTCGGGGCGTTCAAGTTCTGCGTGTTCTCGATGAACTCCGCTTCGCCCGATTCGGTGTCGTAGAGGGCAAAGACCTTCGCTCGTCCGAATCGCGGATCGACCGGTGCGTCGAGATCGGCCCGTTCGGCCGTGATGGCGATCTTCATCGGTCTTCCCCTTCGGCGTCGAGCTGGGCAATCCGTTCGCGGACCGCGCGAAGCTCTTCTTCCAGGGCGCTCAGCTGATCGGCGAGCGCTCGGCGTTCGTCGGCTGTTCTCGGCGCCGCCGGCACGGGGGCCACTCCCCACCCGCGGCCGCATCCCCAGGGGAGGCCTCCGCGGCCAAGGCCAGAGATGGCTCCGGCGGGACGCGCTCTTCCTCTGGCGCAGGGGCCGCGCGCGCCCCCGGTCATCGGGCCTTCCCCCCTCGGTCCCCTTCCATCGAATCCTGGCATGATCTCCTCCTTTGTTCTGTGACGTCCTTAATAGCATATGACCAAAATAGGTCAAAAAAAGATCACCGCCCTCCGCCCCAGCCGCGACGACACCGTCCGCGACCGCGACCCATGCCGCAGCCGGCCGGGAGGCGCTCGATCTCACCGCCGGCTATGCGCAGGGCGCGCCCCTCGGCGATGGCGGTGGCCACGGTGCGCCGCGCTTCGGCGAGGATACGTCCGAAGGTGGGACGGGAGATGCCCATCCGTTTCGCCGCCGCGTCGTGGTAGAGCCCCTCGACGTCGGCGAGACGGATTGCCTCCAGGCCGTCCTCGGGGAGGGTCACCTCGTCGAGCTGGGCGAGCGGAATCCCCTGCGGCTTGAAGTAGCGCACCGCCGGCTCCCCTCGCACGCGTCGCTGTATCGTCGGTCGGACCACCGTCCCTCCATTATGAACATATGTTAATAAACTTCGGGCGGGTTGTCAAGGGGTCAGTCGACGGGGCTCTCCACCGGCGCGCCGGCGTCGAAGAAGAGATAGTCACCGGCCTTGTACTTCTTCCCCTCGAAGCGGTGTTTCTTCGACAACACCATCTTCCAGATGCCGCCGTCGGGACGGAACCAGACGATGCGGACGGGGAAGCCCATAATCTTCGTCCTCTTCGGGAGATCGTCGGCGAGCGCCAACGCTCCGTCGGTGGTGAAGCGCAGCCAGGCGCCGGCCGGCAGCGCGTAGCCCTGGATCGTCGCATCCTTCGCGAGCGTGCCGGAGGCGATCGAGCCGTTCGCGTAGCGCTGGATCGAATCGGTCGCGAAGAGATCGGCGGCCGGTTGCGCGCGCGCGGCGAGGGCGAACGCGACGACGAGGACGAGGGTGGCACACAAGACGACGCGCTTCATGGGAACCTCCTGCATGGGAACCTCCTGGAGAGAGCGCCTAGCACGATCGCCGGCGCTTGGCCAGCGCGCAGCGCGATTGACGGGAGGGGCGCGCTGTCCTACGCATGCGGCCATGTCCCGAACCGATCCGGAGCTCATCGCTGCCCACCGCGCCGGCGATCGCGCCGCACTCGCCGAACTCGTCCACCGCTACTTCGATCGGATGGAGCGCTACGGCCATCGCATCTGTGCAAATCGCGAGGATGCGGAGGAGGTTCTGCAGGAGACCTTCGCCGTGGCGATCGATGCGATGGAGGGTTTTCGCGGCGAGGCGTCGCTCAAGAACTGGCTCTATCGAATCGCCAAGAGCATTTGCATCAAGAAGGGGAGGAGACGACGCGAGGAGGCGGGCCACGACGAATCGACCGGGCGCGCGCATGCGCATCTCCCCACGCCGACCGGCGCACGCGACGAGCTCATCCCCGAGGCGCTCCTCGCCAGCAGCGAGCTGCGGCAGTGTCTGGAACGCGCGCTGAAAAAACTGCCGGCCTTGCAGCGCGATGCGGTGCGGCTGGTCGACTTCGAGGGGTACACCCACGAGGAGGCGGCCGAGAAGCTCGGCCTCACCCCCGAGGCGCTGCGCACGCGCCTGCACCGCGGTAGGAGCGCGTTGCGTCGCAATGCACGCTGCCGATGATTTTTCAGTAACCTTTTGCCCCGGGTCAGCTCTCTACGGCTGAAAACTCTTGAGAGGAGGAAATATGAGTGAGCATGTCTCCGAGATCACCGATGCCCAGTTCGACGCGACGATCAAGTCGGTCACGCCGACGCTGGTCGACTTCTGGGCCCCCTGGTGCGGCCCCTGCAAGGCGGCGGCCCCGATGCTCGAGGAGCTGGGCGAGCAATTCGCCGGGCGGCTGACGATCACCAAGCTCAACGTCGACGAGAACGCCCAGTCGGCGGCGAAGTTCGGCATCCGCGGGATACCCACGATGATCCTCTTCCGCGGCGGCGCGGTGATCGATCAGATCACGGGGTTGTTGCCCAAGGAGGCGATGTCCGAATGGCTGGAGAGCCGCATCTGAAAAGGAAGATTCCCATGTTCCTCAAGATCCTCATCGGTGCCATCATCGGCGCGGGCCTGGGCTACCTCGTGATGTACAAGCTCATCGGCTGTGCGAGCGGCGCGTGTCCTATCACGCGCAGCCCCGTTACCTCCACGATCTATGGGGCGCTGCTGGGCGGCCTCTTCGCCAGCGGGGCATGATTTCTATTATGAATTTGGCGGGAGTTCCTGGACCGGGGGCGACTCGGCCGGCGGGAGGTCGATGCCGGCGCCGAAGTCGAGGATCGTGAATTGGCTCTCGCCGAGGTTTGCGGTCTGCAGGATCCGGCGCAGTTCGTCCACCCCCTGAAATTGGCCGTCGTCCCCAAGCCGGAAGGTCCCGTAGTGGATCGGCACGCTTGTGCGCGCCCCGACGATGAGGTGTGCGGCGACCGCCGTCTTCGGCGAGAGGTGGACCGGCCCCATGAACCATTCCGGGAGATAGGCGCCGATGGGGAGCAGCGCCAGCCGGATCGGTCCGAAGCGACGGCGGATCTCGGGGAAGTGCGGGCCCAGCCCCGTGTCGGCGGCGAAGTAGGCCTTCCCCGCCGGGCCGCGCACGACGAAGCCGCCCCAGAGTGTCTTGTTGCGGTCGCAGAGTCCCCGCATGGAGAAGTGCTGCGCCGGGACGAAGGTGATGACGTGTTCGTCGCCGACGGGGCGCTCCTCCCACCAGTCCAGTTCATGCACCTCCCGTGCGCCGGCCGCCTCCAGCAGATAGGCGTTACCCAGCCCCGTGAAGAAGAGCGGATCGTCCCGGGCGATCAGCCGCCGGATCGTCGGCAGGTCGAGGTGGTCGTAGTGGTTGTGGCTGACGAGCACGATGTCGATCGGCGGTAACTCCTCGAAGCGGATGCCGGGGGGGACGGTGGCGCTTGGGGCCGGCGAGCCACGGCACCGGCCCGATGCGCTTCGCCCAGACCGGGTCGGTGAGGATGTTCAGATCGTCCATCTGCACGAGTGCGGTGGCGTGGTTGACGAAGGTCACGCGCATCTCCCCGCGCGGGACGCGTTCGGGTGGCGGGGGGCCGGGTGTGGCGTCGGTCCACTCCTCCCAGACGCCCGGGTCGCGCGAGAACATCCACTTCCAGAAGCCCCCCTTGCGATTGCGGTCTCGCTCGACCGGCATCTGATTGTGAAAGACGTTTCCGTCGAAGTGGTCGGTGACAGGGCCGGTATAGGGCTCGGAGGAAAAAGAGAAACAGCCGAGCGCCCAACCGCCGGCGAC
>CAYPII010000009.1:22587-35998 GCA_964410765.1 uncultured Myxococcales bacterium
GGCGACGACGATGAGGACGACGACGAGGAGGGCGCGGACGGTCCGGCGCAGGCGGGAGGGCTTTTTCCGGCGGGCGGCCATGGACCGTCATCTTCGCCGATCCACGTCCGACTGTCGACAGAATAGATGTTGAAGCGCGGCGCTGGATGCAGTAGCCCTGCTTCGGCAGGGGGCACGGATGGTGCGTATGCTTTCACGGTATCTGCAGCGGTCGGTCGCCGCGTCGGCGGCGACGCTCCTCGCCGTCCTCCCGATCTCCGTCGAGCAGCTGAAGAACGCCTTCGTCAACGACCTCCCCGCGGCGGAGCTCGCAAAGGTGGCGAAGGAGGGCGATGCCACACTCCTGGAGGATGCTGACCTGCAACAGGTCTTTTCCCTCTCCGCATTCGACGCGCGGCTGGTGGCCGACCGCCTGGCAGCGGCCGTCGAGCGCCGGCGCGGGGAGCGGCGCCTCTCGATCACCTTTGCCGAAATCCCGATGCAGCTCGCGGTGGACTGTGCCGACGGCCGTGCGCTCACCAACCTCCAGTCGTGGGAGAGCTGCCTGGTGGTGCGCGATACCAGCGACGCGGCGGCACGCATTCCACGTGGGCGCTGGGGCGGCGAGAACTATCGCGCGATCGTCGCCTGGCTCGAGGAGCTCGCGCTCTATCGCCCCGAGGTGCTCGCGGTCTTCTTCGACTGCGACAACACCGCGTGGGCGGGCGACGTCGCCGCCGTCGCGGTGAAGGCGGGCGTGGAGGCGAAGCTCATCACCTGGGAGCGCGCGCCGATCCTCCCCGGCTTTCCCTTCGAGCGCGGAGCGGGGGAGGAGGCGAAGAGCCCGCTGGACTACTACGAACAGCTCTACGACATCGACCCGATCGTCTCGTACAACTACGCCGCTCAGGCCTTCGCGGGGTTTTCGCTCGCCGAGGCCGATCGCGTCTTTCGGCTGGCGCGGCGCGATCCGACATTCCCCGTCGGCTACGCGGAGCTCGCGGCACTCGCCAACGAACTCGCCGCGCGCGGGGTGACGGTGGGCTTCGTCTCGGCGAGTCCGCTCTTCCTGGTCGCGCCGATGCTCGAGCTCGCCGGTTACCGCGCGCCGCTCTGGGCGGTGGAGGGGATCGATAGCTACGTGACCGATCCGCGCGATCCGAACGGGGTCGTGCGGTTCGGAAACCTCGTGCACGCCAGCGGGCTCGCGAGTTGGCGCGAGGTCCTCAAGCGATTTGGACACCTCAAGCTCACCGGGCGTGTTTCGGAGATCGCGATGGCGCGGTCGGGAAAGACGGTCGGGGCGGCGGCGATCGCCGCGCGCCGCGTCCAACAACTGGGCGAAGCGCGCACGACCGCGCGGCCGACCACGCTCGACCACCTGCGCACCGCGGCGGTCTTCGGCGACAACTTCGGCCCCTTCTCCGACCTCGTCGGCGCCGATCCGGTCGAGCGCGGCAACGACCAGGGGCTGTTGCGCGCGCTCCCCTTCCTGCCTTCGGCGATCGTCGTCGACATCTACCGCGCGGTCGTGACGGAGGGGAAGCTGGATCTGGCGAAGAAGCGTTCGAAGTATGAGAACTTCCGGCGTCTGTTGCAGCAGATTGAGCCGCTCTATCCGATCAACCGCTATCTCGTGCAGGTGGCCGTCTCGGCCGGGGAGGGGCGCGGCTTTCATCCGCTCTCCATCACCCCCGACCGTCCGGCGCCCGGCGCGCAACCGTAAGGAGGCAGCATGGCCGCAGCGGAACAGAAACTCTCGTGGCGTTTTCCGCGCACCTTCTGGGTGGCGAACTCGATCGAGCTCTTCGAACGCGCTGCCTACTATGGCGCCTTCATCGTCATGGCGCTCTACCTCACGCGCCGCGTCGGCTTCACCGACGTCGAGACCGGCTGGGTGATCGCCATCTTCGCCTCGCTCCTCTACTTTCTGCCGACGTTCATGGGGGCGCTCGCCGACCGCATCGGCTTCAAGCAGGCGTTGGCGCTTGCCTTCGCACTGCTCACCGCGGGCTACGCGCTACTCGGCGCCTTTCAGATGAAGTGGACGGCGATCGCCTCGCTCGCGCTCATCCTCTTCGGCGGTGCGATCGTGAAGCCGGTCATCTCCGGAACGGTGGCGAAGTGCTCCGACGACGCGCACCGCGCGCGCGCCTTCTCGATCTTCTATCAGATCGTGAACATCGGCGCCTTCGGCGGCAAGACGGTGGCCAAGCCGCTGCGCGTCCATCTGGGGTTGGAGTACATCAACTTCTATGCGGCGTTGATGGCGTTTGTCGCCTTCGTCCTGGTCGTCCTCTTCTTCAAGAACGTCGACAGCCACGGGACGGGGAAGAGCGTGCGTGAGCTCTTTGCGGGGCTCTGGCGCGTGGTGAAGAACTTTCGCTTCATGGCGCTGATCATCATCATCGGCGGCTTCTGGGCGATCCAGGGACAGCTCTACGCGACGATGCCGAAGTACACGCTGCGCCTGATCGGCGAGGGGGCTTCGCCGGAGTGGCTCGCGAACATCAACCCCTTCGTCGTCGTCCTCTTCGTCGTGCCGATCACGCATCTGGTGCGGCACATCCGGCCGATCTCCTCGATCGGCATCGGCCTCTTCATCATCCCGCTCTCGGCGCTCTCGATTTCGCTCTCGCCGGTGCTGGAGCGCATGACCGGGATGTCGATCCACCTCGTCGGCGCGCTCACCATCCATCCGATCACGGTGATGATGATCATCGGCATCGCGCTGCAGGGCCTGGCCGAGTGCTTTCTCTCGCCGCGCTTTCTGGAGTACGCGTCGAAGCAGGCGCCCCCGGGCGAGGTCGGCCTCTACATGGGCTACCAGCACCTGACGACCTTCTTCGCCTGGCTCTTCGGCTTCGCGATCTCCGGCTATCTGCTGGAGGCCTACTGCCCCGATCCGCGCACGGTCGCGCCCGAGCAGATGGCGACCGCCTATCAGCACGCGCACTACATCTGGTACGTCTTCTCGGGGATCGGCTTCGCGGCCTTCCTGTTGCTCCTCCTCTACCGGGCGATCACCGATCACATCGATCGCGCGCACCACGTCCCGATCGCGAAGGAGGGGCGCGAGGAACCGGTGCCCTTTGTGGAAGAGGAATAGTTTCGTCTTACAGGGAAACGATGAAAAGGGCCGCCGCAAAATCGCCGGCCCTTTCTTGCTCGTGGCCGCCTGACGGTTGTCTTAGGTATCGCGGGATGGAGGATTTTTCTTCTTTTCCTTCTGCTTTGAATCCCTGCGGCAGGCGCGGCAGCGAATGTCGCTGCACTGCTGGCAGGAGAAACAATCGGGGCAGTCGTGCTTCTTCGCGTACGAGGGACATGGCTTCGGTACGTAGACCAGCCCTTCAATTCCCGGTTGCCGCACGAAAGGCATGTGAACCCCCTGCTGTCACTTCGGCTTGTGGGCCGCGAAGCGTTTCGTGCGCACCGACACCGTCGTCGCCCCCGGCGCGATGGCGTTCGCTTCACCCTGGAGGTTCTTGACGCGCGCTTCCGGCTTCGGGTGCGACGAGAAGGGCCCGTGCGGGTGCCCGACGCCGGCGGCCTGTTCGTGCTCGATGAAGGCGATCATCTCGTTCGGATTGTAGCCGGCCCGCGCTGCGAAGCGCATTCCACTCGCGTCCGCGTCCTTCTCGTCGCTCTGGCTGTAGCCCGACTCGATCACCTTCTTGCCGACGTCGGCGACGACCCCCTGGAAGGCGTTCGCCAGCTGTCCGGCTTGGCTGTCGGTGTAGTGCGAACTGGCCGCCCCCGCCGCGTAGAAGCCGAACTTCGTCCAACGCGCCTTCTTGATCGCATCGGTGCCGTGCCGGTGCGCGACGTGCGCGACCTCGTGCCCGAGCACCATCGCGAGTTGGTCCTCGTTCTGGATCTGCTTGAGCAATCCCTCGTTGATGAGGATCATCCCGCCCGGACAGGCGAAGGCGTTGGGCTCGTCGCTGTTCAAAACCGCGAAGTGATAGCCGCCGTAGGTCGCCGGCCGATCGGAGGAGGCAGCGACCAGCAGCCCGACGCGGTTGACGTAGGCGTCGAGCGCGGCATTGTTCAGCAGCGGATACTTGTCGAGGACCATCGCGCAGACGGCGCGGCCGATGTAGTGTTCCTCGGCCGGGGTGATCTCCTTCGAGGCCTCCGCCATCTGCTGTGTCCCCGTCACCACCTGCTCGACGACCTTGCCGAAGTCGAAGGCGTGCGCCGGTGTGGCGAGGACAACGAGCAGCGCGCAGACGAAAAAGCGGATGCTGGTCTTCATGGGTTCCTCCTTGCTCGTCCTTCGACAAGCTCAGCACGAACGGACGAAAAAGCGTTCCTCATCGCGGCGTCAGCCGGCCGGCCTGTTGAAAGGCGCGCAGCTGCGCTTCGCTCACGGTCTTGCGTTCGACCCGGTCGACCTGTGCGTAGGCCGCGACGAGGTTGGCGTTCTGCTGCTTGTACTTCGCCTCGACCTGCGGGTTGAAGCCCTTGCCGGCGAGCGCCACCTCGTCGCGCTTGGCGCCGTGGGCTTGTCCCTTCTTCTCCGCGTCGAGCGCGACGCGCTTTGTCGTCACCGCGCTCTTCGGAATCCAGCCGGCCGGCTTCGCGATCCGATACCAGTTCCCCTGCTCCTGCGCGACCGGCAGCGAGGTGCCGTACGGGACGCGGGCGACCTGGGCGCCGAGGTAGTTGGGCGAACTGCGCACGATCGCCTCGCGCACCTGGACGTTGACGCTGTCAGGGGGTCCCTTCCTGCCGGCGTGGGCTGTCAGCGGCAACAGCATCGCCAGGAGTACGGCGACAACGATACGGTGTTTCATCTGCGGTCTCCTTCCTCGAAGGATGTCATTTGCTCGTGAATGTGATGACGCCGTCGAAGTGCTCCGGCGGATTCTCCACAAACGCGCGGCAGTGTTCGAGGTAGTGCTCTGCCACGATATCATCGCCCGCGATCGCCGCGAAACGCTCCGCCGCGTCGGCGAAGCCCCCGCGCTCGAAGCGATCCAGCGCCTCCGCGAAGGTTTCCAGCGCTGCATCGTCGAGCGGCGACGGTTCCTCGGCGAGGCCGAGTGGCTCGAAGATGCCGATCGGGGCCTGCCGCCCCTTCACACGCACGCGTCCGATGCGCCGCGCGCGGATCGCCACCCCCGCCTGTGCCGCGGTCGTTTCGCTCATGAGGATCGGCGTCCCGAACTGCTTGTTGAGTCCTTCGAGTCGGCTGGCGAGGTTCACCGCGTCACCGATCACCGTGTAGGAGAGGCGAAGATCCGAGCCGATGTTGCCGACGACGACGCGCCCGGTGTGCAGGCCGATGCGCGTCACGAAGAGGCCGCGCTCCTGCAGGCGCTCCTGGATGGCGAGGGCGACGCGCACGCCGCGCAGGGCGTGATCGTCGAGCGAGAGCGGTGCCCCCCAGAAGGCCATGATCGCGTCGCCGATGTACTTGTCGAGCGTCCCGTCGGAGGTGCGGATGATCTCGGAGGCCGCCGTGAAGTAGTCGTTGAGCTGCGTCACGAGCTCCTCCGGTGCGATGCCCTCGGAGATCGTCGTGAAGTTCGCGACGTCGGAGAAGAAGAGGGTGACCTCGCGGCCGATGCCGCCGAGCTTCACGGCGTTCGGGTCCTTCGCGATCTCGCCGACGACGTGCGGCGAGAGGTATTGGCCGAAGGCCTTGCTGATCGCGCGCTTCTTCCGCCCCTCGGTCAGGAAGTTGTAGAGGATCATCGTGAAGGCCGAGAGCGAGAGCGAGCCGAAGGGGGCGACGAGCGGGAACCATGTCCCGGCGGCGAAGAGGGCGAAGCCGCCGCCGACGAGCACCGCGGCGAGCGCGCCGAGGTAGAGTCCGACCCCCCAGGAGGTGGCGATCCCGGCGAGGCCGAGCGACGCGGCGAGGCCGAAGAGGAGCGAGATCGCGATCGTGCGCCGGCGCGAGAGGGGCGTGATGAAGTCGTTCGTCAGGATGTTCTCGAGGATCGTGGCGTGCACCTCGGGCCCCGGGTAGACGCGCGCGAGCGGCGTGGGCTTCAAGTCATAGAGCCCGGGCGCTGCGACGCCGATGATCACGATCTTGTCCGCGACGACCGCCGGGCCGATCTCCGGGGTGCCGCCCTCCGCGAGCGCGGCATCGGCGAAGAGGATGTCGGAGAGCGAGTAGGAGGGGAAGGTGTCCGCGCCGCCATAGTAGTTCACCATCATGCGCCCGTCGGGGGCGAGGGGAATCCACTGCTCCCCGATGTAGAAGCGCGAGGGACGGGGCCAGCGGATCGACTGCGGATCGCGCAGGTCGCTGGCGACCTTGAGTGCGATCGAGGGGACGGCTTGTTCGCCGAGCGCCGCGGCCAGATCGACGCGGCGATAGATGCCGTCCTCGTCGGGCGGGATCTGGGCGTTGCCGAAGCCGTGCGCGGCGGTGACGAGCGGCGCGATTGGCAGCGAGGCGAGCGAGTGTTCGCGCGGCATCCAGCCGGGGAAGGGCTTCGCGAAGGGGATGTGGCTCTTCGCGAGGACGGTCGCCTCGCGCGGATCGTCGGAGGGCGGCACCTCCGAGAGGAAGAGGACGAAGTCCGCGGGGGGGCCCGCCTCGACCCCGCGCGCGAAGGCCTCGTCGTCCGCGACGCCGTAGACCGACTCCTCGGAGAAGAAGAGGTCGAAGACGACCGCGCGCGCGCCGCCGCGCCGGCAGAAGTCGAGCGCCATCGCGTAGAGCTCGCGCGGCCAGGGCCAGTTCACCCCCTGCGCCTCCATCGTGCGCAGCGAGGGTTCGTCGACGTAGAAGAGGACGACGTTCTCCGGCTGCGGGCGGTCGCGGCGCATCAGACGCATGCGCAGGTCGTAGGTCTTGAGCTCCCAGACGGTGAAGAGGCGGAACTCGGTGACGGCGAGGGCGACGCCGGTGGCGACGACGCCGATGGCGATCGCCATCAGCACCTTCTTCGCGCGCCGCATGCTCGAGAGGGCCCCCATGGGGAGGGGAGTCTATGCCATTGGACGGCTGGGTCAAGGGGTGACGCGTGCGAGGAGTTCCTCTTCGTGCGTCTCGGTGGAGATGGGGCAGGTGACGATCTCCACCCCCTGTTCGCGGTAGTGCGCGACGAGTGGGCGGGTGCGGTCGTGGAAGAGGACGATCTTCTTCTTGATCGCCTCGGGGGTATCGTCGGCGCGGTCGGCGTGGTCGCTGGTGAGCCCCTGTTTGCGCTTGAGGATGCGCTCGGCGACGACCTTCGGCGGGCAGTCGAGGAGGACGACGCGTTGGACGGTGAGCAGCGGAGCGATCGCGGCGGCCTGTCCGGTATGGCGGGGGAGGCCGTTCAAGATGACGCCGGGGGCGTCGGCGTGATGGTCGAGGAAGTGCTGCAGGATCTGCGCGACGATCGGAAAGCGGTCGTCGGGAAAGAGGGCGTGCTCTTCCAGGAGCGACTGCACGAAGGCGACCGCGTCGGCGTCGAGGCCGTGGTCGTCGCGGCCAGCGGCGATCAGGCGCAGGCGGGCGCCGAAGTCGAAGTGGGCCCAGCCGGTGGCGCGCTCCAGGGCGTCGCCCAGCGGCGACTTGCCGGAGCCGGTCGGGCCGATGAGCAGCAGGGCGGGACGAGGAGCGTTCATGGAGGCGGCGTTATGCCGGAAGGGGCGTTCCGGCGTCAACCCGGAAATGCCCGAAAGATGGGCTTTTCTCGTGATTCCTTGCATTATTTTGGCAACAAACGCTAGAAGCGGCCGATAGAGGTTCGGCAACGGAGGGGGCCATGGACGTTTTGACGATCGGCATCGCGGGGGGGTCGGGATCGGGGAAGACGACGATCGCGAGCAAGATCATGGAGCGCGTCGGCCCGGAGCGAATCAGCTTCCTGGAGATGGACTGCTACTATATGCCGCTGACCCACCTCCCGATCGAGGAGCGCTCCCAGACGAACTTCGACCACCCCTCGGCGCTCGACATCGAGCTCTTCGTCCACCACATCCGCGAGCTCAAGGCGGGCCGCGCAGTGGAGAAGCCGCAGTACGACTTCGTGAACCACACGCGCCGCGCCGAGACGGTGACGGTGGAGCCGAAGCCGGTCGTGATCCTGGAGGGGATTCTCCTCTACGAAAACGCCCTGGTGCGCGAGCACATCGACATCAAGACCTTCGTCGAGACCCCCTCGGACATTCGCTTCATCCGGCGGCTGCTGCGCGATATCGAGGAGCGCGGGCGCACGCCGGCATCGGTGGCCGAGCAGTACTACGGGACGGTCCGGCCGATGTACAAGTCCTTCGTCTCGCCGACGAAGGAGTACGCCGACGTCATCATCCCGTGGCAGGGATATAATGAAGTGGCGGTCGACATGGTGATCAGCCGGATCGAACACCGCCTGCGCCCCGACGTGGCGGATTGGCCCCTCGATGGCGAGATGACCGGGGCCGACCGCGCGACGATCTCCTAACCCTGGAAAAAACAATCGGAAAATTGCCTTGCCTCGCTCCGGTGAATCTGTTAGGGCTTCGCGGCTTTTTCGAGGCAATCAACCGCTCCCATCGTCTAGCGGTCTAGGATGCAGCCCTCTCAAGGCTGAGACACGGGTTCGAGTCCCGTTGGGAGCGCCAAAGAGAACGGGGTGGCCAAATTGGCCACCCCGTTCTCTTTGGCGCTGACGGTGGCGAGAACCGCCGCCCTCGGGCGGCTGGTTCGACGACCTTCAGCGGATGTCACGTCGTGCCGAGCAACTTCTTGATCTCCCGCAGGAGGTCCTCGGTCTCGAAGGGCTTGACGATGTAGGCGTCGGCGCCGACCTCCTCGCCGAGTTGTCGATCCTTCTCCTGGGCGAGTGCGGTGAGCAGGATGATCGGGGTCCGTTCGAAGTCCTTGTCGAATTTGAGCAGCCGCGTCATCTGGCGGCCGTCGAGGACCGGCATCATGATGTCGGCGATGATGAGGTTTGGTTTCTCCTCGTGTGCGCGGTTGAGCCCCTCCTGGCCGTCGAAGGCGGTCAGGACCTCGTAGCCGGCGTTGCGCAGCAGGCGCGAGAGCAGGTCGGCGAGCTCCACCTCGTCCTCGACGATGAGGATGCGCTTCTTGTTCGATTCCGGCTGTTTTTTCTGATCCGCCATGACGATGCCTCCTGACTGAAACTCTATAAAAGGGCTGCGGGCGATGCAAGAGGAGAGCCGTCGCTTCAGCGCTGTCGCGCCATCGCCGCGATCATCGCGATATAGGCCTCGGTGTCGAACTTGCGCCCGCACCCCGCGGCATTCATGAAGCGCACCGTCCCGAAGGCCTTTCGCTCTGGCCAGGGGCGGTCGTGCAGCCCCCCGATCGCCCAGAGGATCCCTGCATAGCCGTTGGGATCGCGGCCGTCGAGTTCGTAGCGGTCGTTCAAGTGCACCGCGATGCGGATCGCCTCCGCGGGATTGCGCGTCCACTCCAGCAGCTTCTTGGCCCAGTACATGCGCAGGTAGCCGTGCATCTTTCCGCGCACGATCATCTCCTGCTGCGCCGCGTTCCAGAGCGGGTCGTGCGTCCGTGCGCGCTCAAACGTTCGCATCGAGTACGTATATGGCCGCTTGTCCTTTTTGTGTTTCGCCAGCGTCTTTTTCCCCCAGTCGGGAATCCCCTCGATCGTGTCGTAGTGCTCATTATAATGACAGAAGTTGTCGGAGAGCTCGCGGCGGATGACGATCTCCTCGACGAAGGATTCGATCGCGCGCCTGGAGGCGCGGCTCTTCTGTGCGGCTAGGACGCAGCGTGCGGAGGAGAGCTGGCCGAAGTGCAGGTATGGGGAGAGGTCGGACTGTGCATCCTTGGTGGGATCGTTGCGGTCGTCCGCGTAGCGCGCGAGGCGATGCGTGATGAAGCGCGTGAGCGCACGGCGCGCAGCGCGCTCGCCCGGTTCGATCCAGTCGACCGGTTCGACCGATGCGTCGACCTGAAGCGTCCGACGCGCGCGGTCGAAGCCCACCCCCGCGGGCGCACGCTTCCAGCGATGCGGGTGGCGGACGAGCTTCGGGAAGGGGACGAGGAAGTCGCTCAGCAGGCGATGGATCTTCGGGCGGATCGTGCGCGCGCCGTACTCCTGCTTGTCGGAGGCGATCCAGCAGGGGACGATGTTGCGCGCGTCGACCTCGACGACGGGAACGTCGATCGCCTTGACCACACGCGCCTTCCAGCGGCGCTTGATCCGCAGCGGTTCGAAGTCGGTGACGAGCAGTGCGGTCTTCGTGCGCCGCACGAGCCGCGGGATCTCCTCGGCCGGGTCGCCGGTGAGCAGGACGAAGGGGATGTCCTTCTTCTGCAGCGCGGCGGCGCATTCCGCGAGCCCCCGCAGGAGGAAGTCGTAGTGGCGCAGCGTGGCGTCCAAAAACGACGGGACCAGGCAGAAAGCGACGGCCAGCGGCACGCGTCGTTTGCGTGCCTCCTCCTGGGCGTGCAGCAGCGCCCAGTTCTCCTCGCTGCGCCCATCGCGTCCCATCCAGTAGAGGATGGGTCCCTTGTGCTGCGCTCCGTCGCGAAGCGTTCGCACCCGCCGTTGATCGACCCGTCTCCGCATGCCGCCTCCCGCCTTTCCCGTTGATAGTACGGGCTTTTTCGACAAACGCAACGGGAGAGGGCGCTTGACCTTTTCCCCCTCGTGCGCGAGGAATAGCGGGCCATGGAGATATCCTTCGACGTCCTCTTCGTTGGTGCCGGTCCCGCGTCGCTCGCCGGTGCCCTTCATCTCAAAGAGCAGGCAAAGGCGCATCCGGAGTGGGGAAACCCCTCCGTCGCTGTTATCGAAAAGGGGCCGACGCTCGGCGATCAGATACTCTCCGGCGCCACATTCGACCCGCGCGCGCTCGCCGAGTTGTTGCCGAACTACCGCGAACTCGATCCCCCCTTCGGCCCGACGGTCGCGAAGGAGCACCTCTGGTTTCTCACGCGCAAGCACAAGCTCCCCTCGCCGATCGTTCCGCCGATGATGTCGAACAAGGGCAAGGTTCTCCTCTCCCTCTCCGACTTCGTGCGCTGGCTGGGCAAGCAGGCGGAGGGGGCGGGGGTGGAGATCTTCACCGGCGAGGCGGTCGACGAACTGATCGTCGACGACGCTGGGTGCATTGTCGGCGTGCGCCTGAAGGACAAGGGGCTCGATAAGGAACGCCAGCCGAAGACGAACTACCTCCCGCCCACCGAGATCGGCGCGAAGGTCGTGGTGCTCGGCGAGGGCTCGCGCGGGCACCTCACCAAGCGCCTCATCGCCGAACAGCACCTCGACGAGGGGTGTACGCCGCAGGGGCACGCGGTGGGGCTCAAAGAGCTGTGGGAGGTGCGCGAGGATCGCTTCCGCGAGGGGACGATCATCAACACGATGGGCTATCCGCTCCCGCTCGACACCTTCGGGGGGAGCTTCATCTATCATCTGAAAGAGCGCCTGGTGGCGATCGGCCTCGTCGTCGGCCTCGACTACAAAAATCCGACGCTCCACCCCTTCGAGTGCCTGCAGCGGCTCAAGGACCACCCCGCGGTGCGCCCGATGCTGGAGGGGGGGCGCTTCATCGCCTACGGCGCGAAGACGCTCGCCGAGGGGGGATGGTACGCCATGCCGCGTCCGTACGGCGACGGCTTCCTGATCATCGGCGAGGCAGGGGGCGTGCTCGACGCGATGAAGCTCAAGGGCATCGACCACGTCATGAAGTCGGGGATGCTCGCCGCCGAGACGATCGGCTCGGCGCTGGCGAAGGGCGATTGCTCCGCCGCGGCGCTGGCGCCCTACGAGGCGAAGCTGAAAGGAAGCTGGGTGGGGCGCGACCTCTGGCGCGCGCGCAACTTTCATCAGGGCTTTCACGGCGGGATCGTCCCGGGGCTCGTCCACACCGGCTTCCAGATCATCAGCCGCGGCCGCGGGCTCGTGAAGCGCTTCCGCGTCCCGCCCGACTGGGAGTGCCTCAAATGCCGCGATGCCGTGCGGCCGCTGCGTTGCGCGGGAAAGCCGGACGGCAAGGTGACCTTCGACAAGCTCACCTGCGTCTTCGGCTCGGGGACGAAGCACGAGGAGGACCAGCCCTGCCACATCCTCGTCGACGATATGGATATCTGCAACGGGCGCTGCCGCGAGGAGTACGGTAATCCCTGCCAGTTCTTCTGCCCGGCGAATGTCTTCGAGATGGTCGAGGACGAGGATGGGGTGACGCGCCTGCACCTGAACCCTTCCAACTGCGTGCACTGCAAGAGCTGCGACATCAAGGACCCGTACGCGATCGTCACCTGGGTGCCCCCTGAGGGGGGCGGAGGCCCGAACTACAAGGGGATGTAGTGAAGATCGTCGTCTGCATCAAACAAGTTCCCGATACGACGGATGTGAAAATCAATCCGCAGACGAATACCCTCGTGCGCGACGGCCTGCGCTCGGTGATCAACCCCTTCGACCTCTTCGCGGTGGAGGAGGCGCTCGCCCTGCGCGATGCGCACGGGGGGAGTGTGACGATCATCACGATGGGGCCGCCGCAGGCACGCGCGGCACTGGAGGAGACGGTCGCCATGGGGGCGGACGCGGCGGTGCTCCTCTCGCACCGCGACTTCGCCGGGAGCGACACGCTCGCCACCAGCTACGTCCTCTCGCGCGCGATCGAGCGCATCGGCGGGGTCGACCTCGTCCTCTGCGGAAAGCAGGCGATCGACGGCGACACGGCACAGGTGGGCCCGGGCATCGCGGTGCACCTGGACCTCCCGCAGGCGGCCTTCGTTCGGCGCGTGGTCAATTTCGCCGACGGCGCGATCACTGTGGAGCGGATGACGGAGTTCGGCCATGACGTCGTGCGCGCGCCGCTCCCCTGCTTGATCACCGTGGTGAAGGACATCAACCGCCCGCGCTACGCCTCGTTCGCCGGAAAGGTGCGCGCGAAGCGGATGGAGATCCCCGTCTGGGGACCGAAGGAGATCGGCTGCGACCGTGATCAGATCGGGCTGGAGGGATCGCCGACCTGGGTCGAGCGCATCTTTCCGCCGCCGGCGCGAGAGGGGTGCCGGCCGTTGCCGGCGACGGCGGAGAACATACGGGCGGTCGTTTCGGCCGCCGCAAAGGATATCAGCATCGTATGGGCATCGAGGTCATCGTCCACAAATGCATCGGGTGCGGCCTCTGCGTAAAGGCCTGCCCGGTCGAAGCGATTCGCATGGTCGAGGGGAAGGCGCGGATCGATGAGGAGGTCTGCATTCTCTGCGGTGCCTGCGTGGAGGCCTGCCCGGTCGACGCGATCGAACTGGAAAAGCCGGAGGGGGAGCGCATCGTTGACCTCGATCGCTACAGCGGTGTTTGGGTCTTCTGCGAGCAGCATCGGGGCGCGCTCCACACCGTCTCCGCGGAGCTCTTGGGCGAGGGGCGCAAGCTTGCCGACAAGTGCGGCGTGCCGCTGGCCGGCGTGCTCTTGGGCGAGGGGGTGCGCGAACTGGCCCCGCGCCTCATCCAGTTCGGCGCCGACCGCGTTTATGTCGTCGACGCGCGCGAGT
>CAYPII010000010.1:0-28220 GCA_964410765.1 uncultured Myxococcales bacterium
AGATCAGGTGACAATGCCTCTTCGATACTGTCTGATGAAATGGTGGGCACTACAGTTCAAGCATGAAAAGCAGGAGCAGAAGGCGATCTTCCTGGAGGAGAAGCAGGCCCTGCAGGCGGAGCTGCGCTTGAAGAAGCAGGAAATCAGGGAGGAGCGTACCCAGGTCCGCGAATACCAGCAGGAGCTGCGCCGCCTCGAACGCGAGCGCCGCCGAGTGGAGCGTGAACGCCTCCGCGAGGAGCGCCGCCACCAGCGCGAGGAGGAACGCCGCCGGCGCCAGGAGGAGCGCGAGCGCCGGCGCGCCGAGCGCGAGACCTAGCAACAGGAGTAGGAGGACGAGTCCTGAATGACGTGTGCATCGGTTTCCACCGTAAGGAGGCCCCCGCGCGAGCGGGGGTTTTCCGTTTGCAGCGTCAGCGCGTTTTTGAAATAGTCGTCCGCATGGTCCAGCGCGTCGATGCACGGGAAAAGGTCACCGGCCGGGCAGTCTACGCCGACGACCTCCGCCTCGATCGGATGCTCCACGCCGTTCCGGTCTTCGCCCAGTACCCGCGGGCGCGCATCGTGCGCGTCGGCACCGAACTCGCCCGGTCGATTCCGGGCGTCGTCGACCTCATCACCGCCGCCAACATCCCCGGCGCGCTCCGCGTCGGTCAGATCCTCAAGGACCACCCCATCCTCGCGAAGGATCGCGTGCGCTCCCACGGCGACGTCGTCGCGGTGGTCGCCGCCGAGTCGGTCGAAGCCGCGCGCCGCGCGGCAGATCTCATACTGGTCGACTACGAGGTCGAGGAGCCGCTCCTCTCGCCGGAGGCGGCACTCGCCGAGGGCGCCCCGCCCGTCCACGAGGAGTGCCCCTCCAACGTCTTCTCCTCCTTCCGCGTCCGCCACGGCGACGTCGAGAAGGGATTCGCCGAGAGCGCGCAGGTCGTGGAGGCGCGCTTTCAGACCGCCTGCATCGAACACGCCTACCTGGAGCCGGAGTCGTGCGTCGCGATCCCCGAACCGGACGGTTCGGTCACCGTTATGGGCGGGATGCAGCACCCCTTCTCGGCGCGGCGCATCGTCGCGGCGGTGACGGGGCTGCCGCTGGCGCGGGCGCGCATCGTCCAAACGACGCTCGGTGGCGGCTTCGGCGGACGCGACGACACCATCGGCATGATCTGCGCGCGCGCGGCGGTGCTCGCACTCCGCACCGGCCGGCCGGTCAAGATCACCGCGACGCGCGAAGAGTCGATCCGCGAGAGCTACAAGCGCCACCCCTTTGCCCTTCAGTATAAAGGGGGCATCAATGCAAAGGGGCGATTCACCGCTATGGCGATCGACATCACCGCCGACGGCGGCGCCTACTGCTCCTCCTCCCCCTTCGTCATCTGGCGCCCCACCGTGCAATGCACCGGCCCCTACCGCGTGCCGAACGTGCACTGTGACACACGCGCGGTCTACACGAACAACACCTTCACCGGCGCGATGCGCGGCTTCGGCACGCCGCAGCAGGTCTTCGCCTGCGAGAGCTTCATCGATATGTGCGCCGAAGCGTCGGGAATGGACCCGCTCGCCTTCCGGAAGCAGAACTTCTTCCGCCAGGGGACGACGACGCACACCGGCCAGCGGCTCGCCGGACACGTCGTCTCGCTCGACGAGGTCACCGACCGGGCGCTGACCGCCTTCGGGTGGAAGCAGCGTTGGAAGGAATGCTCGCGCGGACGCGTGCGCGGCGATGGGACCCTCTCCGGCGTCGGCTTCGCCACGAGCTACCGCGGCGTCTCCCTGGGTGCCGAGGGCAACGACTTCTGCTCGGCGATCGTCCACGTCCAGCCGGACGCCTCGGTGCTCTTGGAGGTCGGCGTCTCGGAGAACGGCCAGGGACTCAAGACCGCGATGACGCACATCCTGGCGGAGGAGTTGGGCATCGCCCACGAGCGCATCCGCTTCGTCGATACCGACACCAGCTCCGTCCCCGACGGCGGTCCCACCGTCGCCTCGCGTGGGACGATCGTCGGCGGAAACGCCGTGGTCGACGCCGCACAGCGCATTCGCGAACAGATGGCGCCGGTGCTCAAGGAGCTCATCGGCGCCTCGCGCAAGGGCTACGCCTTCTCGAAGGGGCGCATCCGCAACCCGCAGAACCGACGCAGCATCGCCTTCGAAGCGGCGGTGGCCGAGTGCCACGCGCGTCGGATGTACCTGCACCAGCTGGGCGTCTTCCAGGGGCCGCCGGTCTCGTGGGAGGAGCGCCAGGGGAAGGGCAACGCCTACTTCACTTATGTCTACGGCTGTCAGGCCTGCGAGCTCACCGTGGAGGCCGCAACGGGCCGTGTGCGCGTGGGGCGCGTCGTCGCCGCACATGAGGTGGGAAAGGCAATCAATCCGCAGATGGCGGCGGGTCAGATCTTCGGCGGCATCGTGATGGGCTTGGGCTTTGCGCTGCTGGAGGAGGTCCGCCACCAGCACGGGGTGATCCAGAACGACAACTTCAACACCTATCGCATCCCGCGCTCGACCGACGCGCCGGAGATGACGGCGATCCTCGTGGAGAACCCCGACCCGGTCGGACCGTGGGGGGCAAAATCGCTGGGCGAACCGACAAACGAACTGATGGGCGCGGCGGTGGGCAACGCGATCGCCGCCGCCACCGGCGTGCGCCTCTTCCAGACCCCCTTCACCGCTGCGCGCGTGCGCGCTTCCCTCGGCGGGCGATGATCCGCTCCATCTCGGCGATCGTCCGGTTCATCAGGTCGGTCGCCGCCTCGATGACCCCCGGCTTCGTGAGGTCCGCCCCCGCCTTTTTGAGGATGGCGACGGGATCGGCGGTCGAGGGCTCCTGCAACATCGCGAGATAGCGCATGCGCGCCGTCTCCCCATCCTCGCGCACCTTCTCGGAGAGGGCGATGCCGGTCGAAAGCCCTGTGGCGTAGGTGAAGACGTAGAACTTCCAGTAGAAGTGCGGGATGTAGGCCCACTCGATGTCGTCGTCCGCCCCCATCGTGAAACCCTTGCCATAGTAGCGGCGGATGAGCTTTTTGTAGGTCTCGTTGAAGAGGTCGGCGGTGAGCGGCACGCCGCGCTCGGCATACTCGTGAACCTTCTGCTCGAACTCCGCGAAGAGGGCCTGGCGGTAGATCGTCGTGCGAATCCCCTCCAGGCGCTCGCCCAACAGCGCCAGTCGCAGCTCGTCGTCATCCGCGTACTTCTGCAACAGATAATCGGAGAGGAGGCTCTCGTTGAAGGTCGAGGCGATCTCGGCCGTGAAGGTGGAGTAACCGAAGGTCGGATAGGGCTGCGCGCGCATGTTGAGCCAGCTGTGCATCGCGTGCCCCATCTCGTGGACGAGGGTGAAGGCGTTGTCGACCTCGTCTTGATAGTTGAGCTTAATGAAGGGATGGACGTCGTAGATCGCCACCGAGAAGGCGCCGCTCTGCTTGTGCTTATTCGGATACACGTCGATCCAACCGCTGCCCGGCTCCATCGCCTTGCCGGCGACGGCCAGGTATTCCGCGCCCAGGGGGGCCAGCGCCCGCTTCGCATCGGCGACCGCCTCCGCATACGGCAGTTCCTGGGTCGCCGCCGGCACCAACGGCGTGTAGAGGTCGTAGAGGTGCAGCTTCTTGACTCCCAACAGTTTCTTGCGCAGCGCCACGTAGCGGCGCAGCGGCTTGAGGTTCCGGTTGATCGTGCGGATGAGGTTATCGACGACGCGCGTGTCGACCTGTTCGCGGTCGAGATAGGCGTCGATCGCGCGGTCGTAGCCGCGCGCCCGAGCGAAGAGGACGTCGCGCTTGACCTCCGCCGCGAGCGCCGCGGCGAGGATGTGCTGGCTCTTCTTGAGCGCCGCGAAGAACCCCTCCACCGCTTTGCGCCGCACGCGACGGTCCTTCGAGCCGCGGTACTTCGGGTAGTTCGAGAGGGTCAGCTGCACCTCCTGGCCCTCCTCGTCGCGGATCGTGGGCAGCACGATATCGCGCATCGCCGCGCGGAAGATCATCTCGACGTCGGAGGGGAGCTCGTTGAGGTCGATCTCGGCCCAGAGGTTATCGCCCGCGAGCGAGAGGACCTGCTCCGCCTCCTCGCCGAGAAGGCGCGACTTTCGCCGGAGCAGCTCCTGCAGGTAATCGCGGTAGACCGCGACGCGCTTATCGGCGAGCAACCGGTCGAGCTGCTCCCGCGGGAGGGCGAGCACCTCCTGACGCAGAAAGCCGGTTTCACTGCCGAAGGCCTTCTTCAGGGCGATCCCCTCCTGTTCCATCCGCTCGTAACGCTTCACCTCCGTGTCCTGGACGTTCTGGAGGTGCGCGTAGAGGCCGACGCGATCGACGAGGCGGCTGATCGCGAAGTACTCGTCCAGTGCTGCAGCGAGCATCGCGGGCTCCCCGAATTTCCCCTGAAAGCGGTCGAATCGTGCGAGACGCTTTGTGGCCTTTGCGCGCGCACTGCGCCATGCCCCATCGCTGGGAAAGAGTGGGTGCAGGTTCCACGTATACTCGCTGGGGACAGCGGAGCGCGGCGCGTTGGCGTCTGGCTCGTAGGCCGCTGCCGGCGGGGTGATGCAGAGGACGAGGGCGAGGAAGACGAGACGAAGACGCATGGCAACCTCCTGGTCGGGCCCCGAGACATAGCCGGGGCGGGCGTGCTTGGCAAGCGCCCGGGAGAGAGAAATTGATCTGCCCGTTCGGATATGCTTTATCGGGCCTGGAGGAACATTCCGATGGAGAAGCCCTTTCGCCTGACGGTCAACGGAGTACCCCGAGAGGTGCGCGGCGATCCGGAGCGCTCGCTGCTCGACGTGTTGCGCGAGGAGCTGCAGCTCACCGGAACCAAACGCGGATGCGACATCGGCGTCTGCGGAAGCTGCACCGTGCTCGTCGACGGGACAACACAGCGCGCCTGCAAGCTGCGCCTGCGCGAGGTGGAGGGCACATGCGTGGAGACGATCGAGGGGCTGGAGCGCGACGGCGCGCTGCACCCGCTCCAGCAGGCCTTCATCGACTGCGGCGCCATTCAGTGCGGCTTCTGCACCCCCGGGATGATCATGGCCGCCAAGGCGCTGCTGGACGCGAATCCCAAACCCTCGCGCGAGGAGATCAAGCGCGCGCTGGCGCCCAACCTCTGTCGCTGCACCGGCTACCAGCAGATATTCGAGGCGATCGAGGAGGCGGCGCGACGCCTGCGGAAGGAACGATGAAACGACGACGCAAACGATTGATCGTCGCCCTCGCCGCCGCCCTGCTCGCCGCGGCGGCGATCCTCGTCCTCCTCGGCCTCGCCTCGCGCGCAGCACAGGATATCATCCGCGAGCGCAGCGACGACATCGCCGGACTCACGATCGACCTCGACGGGATGGAGGTCGGTTGGCTGGGCGGCTCGCTCCTGCTGCGCGGCGTCCGCATCTACCCGGCGGGAGAGCGCGGACGCGGCACGCCGATGGGCGAGGCGAAGGCGATCACCGTGCGCGTGGCCCCCCTGGATATCCTGCGGGGGCGGCTGCACATCCGCCGGATCGCGCTCGACGCGCCGCAGATCCGTTATCTCTGCTCAGGACGGCGCTGCAACTGGGATGCGCTGCACTTCGGCGATGATGCGGACGAGGCGTCGAAGAAAAGCAAGCCGAAGGAGTCAGACGAAAAGAGCACCGTCCGGATCGACGCGATCGAAATCGACGACGGGACCCTCCTCTACCGTGACCGCACGACGGGTGAACGGCTCGAGCTGCGCGCGCTGGACGCGACGGCGACCGACATCGAACCGGGCGATGGACCCGACGACCTGCCGACGAAGATCGACCTGACCGCGCAGCTCGGCGGCACCGCCGGACGCGTGCAGGTCTCCGGGCGAAGCGCCTTCTTCGGCGAGGGGACCTCGTTCGACCTGCGCGGCAAAATCCACAATGCGCCAGCGACGTATTTCGCCCCCTTTTACGCCGGTTCGCTCCCCTTCCGCGTGAACGGGGGAACGGTCGCGCTTTCGGGGCACGGGCGGGCGAAGCGAAGCGATCTCACCGCGAACGCGCACGTCGTCGTCCGCGACCTCAAGGCGGGGGGCATCGACGGGGCGATCATCAACAAGCTCGTCCTCAAACACGCCGGGACGATTGAGGTCGACGTCTCCATCGCCGGCAACCTCGACCGCGGCGATTTCGCGGTGAGCTCCGCGCTCTCGCGCTCGATCGGCGAGTCGATCCTCGCCGACGCGCGCAAGCTCTCGCCGGTGCGTCAGATGGGCGAGACGCTCAAGAAAGCGGGCGAGGGAGTCGGCCGCAAAATCGAAAATATCTTCGGACGGTAAAAGTGTCGGACACTTTTTGAAAAAGTGTCCGACACTTCTGGATACATCGGTGAAATGAAGCGACATCTGCACAATGCCCTCCTGCGCTGGTACGACGAATCGGGTCGCGACCTCCCCTGGCGCCGGACGCGCGCCCCCTATTGCGTCTGGGTCGCCGAGGTGATGCTGCAGCAGACGCAGGTCGACCGCGTCGTCGACTATTACCGCCGCTTCCTCAAGCGCTTCCCGACCGTGACAGCGCTTTCGCGCGCGCGCTGGCCGGAGCTCCTCGCCCGCTGGCGGGGCCTGGGCTACTACGGCCGCGCGCGCAACATGCTCAAGGCGGCGAAGGCGATCGTCGCGGAGCACCGCGGACGCTTTCCGCGTACCGTCGAGGGACTCGAGGCGCTCCCCGGGATCGGACCGTACACGGCGCGCGCGGTCGCCGTCTTCGCCTACGAGGCGGATCACCTCGTCCTCGACACGAACACGAAGCGCGTCCTCGGCCGCGCGCTGGGGCTGGCCGGCGACGACATCAAGGAGCGACTGATGGCGGCCCAGGCCCGCATCGTCCCGAAGGGAAAGGCATGGCCCTTTCATCAGGCGCTGATGGACCTGGGCGCGACGATCTGCGCCGCGCGCGATCCACGGTGTGGGGCGTGTCCATTGAAGAGGGGGTGCACCTTCCGAAAAGTGCAACCGCAGAAACCGGATGCGCAATCGATCAAGAATTCACGTCGGGTCACGTGTCACGTGTCACGTGTTACGGATATCGCTGTGGCCGTCATCCACCGGCGCGGAAAGATTCTCATCGCGAAACGCCCAGCGGGACACCTCAAGGGCTGCTGGGAATTCCCCGGCGGAAAGCGCGAACGCGGAGAGGACTGGCGCCACTGTTTGAAGCGCGAGGTCCGCGAGGAGCTTGGCTGCGAGGTCGCCGTGCGCCCCCACGACTGGGAGGAGCTCCATCATTATAAGGATCGCAGCGTGCGCATCCGCTTCCACCGCTGTTCGATCCTGCGCGGGGAACCGACCCCCAACGACTGCCAACAGCTCAAGTGGGTCGATCCGGCCGCACTCCCCCGCCACCGCTTTCTCCCGGCGAACGCCCGGGTCGTCGACAAGCTCGCCCGCGCCCGTTGGGTCGACCCACACGCCTGAATTCTTTTATTATTTCGAAGGGTTACCTCCCCCTTCGGCAGGGGGTGAAAAAACCATCGAAAGGCACAACTTTCGGGTCGAAATATGCGATAACTCTGTATCGGCAGGTCACCCGAAGGAGGTTCCATGCGATATCTCATCGGTCTCTTCATCGTCCTCTTTGCGCTTCCCGCCTGGGCGAAGTGCCATACCGGACAGAACATCGTCGTGCGCTGCACCGACACGAGCGCCCAATCCTATGTCATCCTGGGCGAGGTCGAGGCGAGCGACAGCGACATCCACGAGGTACGCTGCCGGATGCTGGAGAGCGCGGCGAAGCACCGTGCCGACGCGGTCCTCAACTACGATGTGACGATGGACGGCAGTCGGACGAGCACGGCGCGCGGCGTCGCGGTGCGCTATACCAAGCCGGGCGAGCGGGGGATGTACTACGTCCCGTCGAAGTCGTACCAGAAGCTGCCGTGATGGGATGATCGACCTTCAGAAAAAAACCCGGCCTCGGCCGGGTTTTTTCATACCCCGATTTCGTCGACGTCGAGGCGTACGCCGTCGACGTGAACCGACTCGATCGCGCGGCCGTCGCCGCGGTACATCAGCAGCGAGAGGAGCTCGTCGGTCGCGAGCTCGGCCAGCCGGAAGGCGGGGTCGATCCCCGTGACGTCGACAACGCAGAAGTCGGCGCGCTTCCCCGGCTCGAAGCTGCCGATCGTCCCCTCCATCGAGAGGGTGTGCGCGCCGCCCATCGTCGCGAGCCAGAAGCACTTCGCCGGCGACATCTCGATATCGCGCTGCGTGTAGTCGGCGTGGCGCATCTCGGTGAAGAGCGACATCGAGGTCCCCGCGCCGACGTCGGTCCCCAGGCCGTAGGCGATCCCCGCCGCCTCGACCTTCGCCACCGGCATCGCGCCGCTCTTGAGGAAGAAGTTCGAGGTCGGGCAGTGCGCGATCTTCGTCCCACTCCTTCCCAGGCGCGCAAACTCGTCGTCGGAGAGATGGATCGCGTGCGCGAGCACCGTCTTTGGACCGAGGCAGCCGGTCTCCTCGAAGAGATCGACATAGCCGCCGAACTGCGGCCAGAGCTCCTTCACGCGCGCGTTCTCGCCGCGCGTCTCGGCGATGTGCGTCTGGAAATACGCATTCGCCGCGCGCGCGAGCTTCCCCGCCTCGGCGAGCATCTCGAGCGAACAGGTGGGCGCGAAGCGCGGGGTGAAAGCGTAGCAAAGCCGGCCATCGGCCGCGCCGTGCCACTTCGCGCAGAGCCGCTCGCTCGCCGCCAGCGCGGCAGTCGTCTCCTCCTGGAGTGCCGCGGGCGCATGCTGGTCCATCAGCACCTTGCCGATAAAGCCGCGCACGCCGGCACGTTCGGCGATCTCGAAGCAGCGGTCGGTCGCGGCCTCGTGCACGGTGGCGTAGAGGCCCGCGGTCGTCGTCCCGTTGAGGATGAGCTTCTTGAAGAAGCGCGTCGCGACGTCGACGACGACGCGCTCGTCGGCGAAGGCCTCCTCCGCCGGCAGGATGAAGCGCTCGAGCCAGTCCAGCAGCGTGGCACCGTGCTTGCCGCGACAATCGAGCTGCGGGATGTGGCTGTGGACGTCGACGAGCCCCGGGATGAGCAATCGACCGCGGAGATCCTCGACGGAACTGGCCGCCCCCTCCGCGAAGGGGCCGCAGGAGACGATCGCCCCCTCCTCGACGACGAGGAGGCCATCCGCGATATCGACGACCTCCTCCTCGCCCTTCGGGGAAATGATGCGCCCCCGAAAACCGATACGCGCGCTGCTCATGTGGACTCCTCGTCGTGCGTCGCCGCCTCGCCGGGGAGTTCGTCGTCGGGGACGCGCTCGCCGGGGATGCGGTAGTGCCCCGCCGCCCAGTTGCCGAGGTCGAGCAGGCGGCAGCGCTCCGAGCAGAAGGGGCGGAAGGGATTGTGCTCCCAATCGATCGTCGCGCCGCAGCCGGGGCAACGCCGGGGGCTCTCGTTTCCACGTTTCATGGAACCGGAAGCTACGCCGCAAACGATACCGTGTCAAACGCCAGCTCGCTCGGTCCTTGAACGGCCGTCGGACTCGTGCTAGCTCCCTCCCATGCCGGCATCCGATCTCGCCTGTTCGCTGATCATCCCCGCGTACAACGAGCGGCGCCGCTTTGAACAGCGGCGCGCCCTCGAGAACTACGACGCGGCGCTCGCGCGCCGCTTCGGCGATCGCTACGAGATCCTCGTCGTCCTCAACGGCTGCACCGACGACTCGGAGGGCTGGCTGCGCGAACGAACCGATTCGCTCCCCCGCCTCCGGCCGATCGTCATCCCCCAGCGCGGAAAGGGGCACGCCCTCCTCGCCGGTTGCGACGCGGCGCGCGGGGCGTCGATCGCCTTCGTCGACGCGGACGGGGCCACACCGCCGGAGTCCCTGCTCGAACTGCTGGCGGCGCTCGAGGAGGCCGATGTCGCGATGGGCTCGCGCTACTCGCCGCGTTCGGTCCTCACCCGCCGGCAGCCCCGCCTGCGGCGCGTCGCCGGCCGACTCGCGCGGCGCCTCATCCGCCTCCTCTTCCCCCTCGCCTACGACGACATGCTCTGCGGGGCGAAGGCCTTTCGCCGGGAGGCGATCGAGGCGGTCCGCCCGCAGCTCTTCGAAGGATCGGCGGCGATCGACGTCAACCTCCTGACCGCCCTCGCGAACACCGAGCAGCGCATCGTGGAGATCCCCATCCGCTGGGAACACGTCGGCGATTCCCGCATGCGCGCGAGCCACCTCATCCGCTGGGTGTTCGCGCTCGTCCGCATCCGCCTCCGCACGGAGCGGCGGCCGAGGGGGCATCGATGAAGCCGCCCGCATCATCCGATCGGACACGGATCGTCACGCTGCTGCTCTTCGTCCTGCTGGGCCTCCTGCTCATCAACGCCCTCTTCTCTGCGCAGAACACCGCCGTCGTCCTCGACTACCCCTACTCGATCGACGAGGTGGAGGGCTCCACCTGGGCATCGCTCGACTGGATGGACGCGATCGGCCTCTACCCGGCCTATCGCGACTTTCCCTACATCCCCACCTCCTACCCCCCACTCTTCTACCTGGCGACGCACGCCCTCTCCTTCCTCGTCGGGCCGTCGCTGCTCGCCGGCCGACTCGTGAGTCTGTTCGCAACGCTCGGGATCGCGCTCATCGCCGCGCTCCTCGTCCATCGCCTGACGCGCGACCGGCTCGTCGCCGCGATCGCGGGTCTTCTCTTCCTCGTCGGCTCCTCCGCCCTTTCGTGGGGGACGCTCTATCGCGTCGACGCGCTCGCCCTCCTCTTCACGGCGTCGGGGCTCCTCGTCGCCTCGACCGATCCGCCGCGCCGGCGCACGGTCGTGATCGCGGCATGCCTCTTCCTGGCGGCCTGGTTCACGAAGCAGACCGCCCTCTTCGGCGGGGCCATCGCCGCCGCCTGGCTCCTCTGGCGCAGCCGTCGTCCGCTCGATTCGAAAACCCCGTCGACGCGCTTCGTCCTGATCACGATCGCCGCGACGATCGGCACCGCACTCCTCCTCGTGCTCCTCCTGCAGCAGCTCACGGAGGGTCGCTACGCGGAGAACGTCTTCGGCCTCATGAGCGGGATCACCGTCTTCAGAAGCGCGCCGGGGCTGACGCTCATCGCGCTCTTCTGGAAGAGCTCGGCGCTCTTCGTCGCCGCAGTCCTCCCGCTCTTCCTCTTTGAACGGAGCGCGCTGCGGCGGGCCCGCCCATTCGTCCTCTTTCTCGGGGCGGGGGCGATCGTCGTCATCGTTGCCCTCGTTCCGATGCTGCTGCGCAGCGGTTCGAATGCCAACTACTTCCTCCGTCCGCACTTTCTCCTCGTCGTGCTGGCCGCCCTCGGCCTCGCCCTCGTCCGAGCACCCCGGGGACAAATCGCTGTCGTCCTCCTCCTCATCGCCGCCACGCTCGCCGCCCTCCCCTTCCCCGGCAATCCGATGCTGCACTGGAGCTCCACCCCGTGGCAGACGAGCGCCGCCTACGGCGAGGACCGTCTGGTCAAGGACGCCGTGCGGGAGAAACTCTGCGCGGTCGAGGGGGAGGTCCTCTCCGATGACCTCGCTATCCCCCTCTCGTGCGGCAAACGCGCCATATTCGAACCCTTCCTCCTGGAGGAGCTGCGACTCCGGCAGCACTGGGATCCAGCGCCCTTCCTGCGCGACTGCGTGGGTGGCCGCTACCGGCGCGTCGCGATGAGCGGGCGCTTTCACGCCGTCCCCTTCGTCCGGCGTTGCTTGACAAAGGCCTTCGAACCGCTATTTGTGGCGGAGACCCCCAAGCGCGTCTGGGACTCCACTGAATGGAAGGTGCTCGCATGGAAGCGGCCCTAACCCCCTCGCCCTACATCCGCGAACCGTCGCTTCCGCCCGCCCCGGACAACTACCTCGTGCGCGTCGCGCGCAATCATGCGCGCATCCTTAACCACCTCGATCTCATCCGGCGCAAGGTCGACCTCGGCGCACGGCTCGGCCTCGCCGCCGGAAGCCCCGAGGAGAACACCGTCTGCGATGCGAACATGGAGACGCTCGATGCGCTGCAGCGGGAGACGATCTCGCTTTCGGAGGCGGTGGCATCGCTGGCCGAACGCGCCGGCTTCGGCGTCGGCGCGCGAGCGCGCGCGGCGTACGTCGAAACGACGCAGCCGTTGACCGAGGCGGGACACATCGAGCTCCACCCGACCGATATCTGCGACCACCGCTGCCTCGGCTGCTACTACGCCGATCGGGGGACGGCGACGATGCCCCTCGAGCACTTCGAACGGATTCCGGCGCAGGTGCGCCCGCGCTCGATCGTCCTCGTGGGGGGCGGGGAACCGACTCTCTACCGCCGGGGCGATGCGACGCTGACGGAGGCGATTGCACGGATCCAAGCGGCCGATCCCGACATCCGCCTGGGGATGGTGACGAAGGGAACGCACATTCCTCCCGGAGAGTGGCAGCGCGAGCTGGAGTGGATCCGCATCTCGGTCGACTCGGCGACGCCGGAGACCTTCGAGCTGATGAAGGGACGCGACGCCTTCGAGCTCGTCCTGCAGAACTTCTTTCGCTATCTCGAGGGGCCGATCCCGCACGTCGGGACGGGATACCTCTTCTGTCGCTTGAACATCCACGAGACCGCCCCCTTCGCGCGACTCCTCTTCGAGCACATCCGCGAACGCGCTCCACACCTCCTGGAGAAAACCGATATCCAGTTCCGTCCGCTTCGTCCGGCCCCCGACTTTCCGGAGAAGCGGCGCAAGGGGCACACGGATCTCACCTGGCTCTGTGCGCCGGAGCAGGTGCACGAAGCGGTCGGCGCCTTCGAGCGCGCCTGCGCGGAGGACGTGGAGCTTGCGCGCTTCCTGCTCCGCCGCACGAACTGGCAGAAGGTCGGCGAGGGGAACGACGTCCGCGCGAGCCGCCCCTTCGACCGCTGCTACTACGCGCTCGCCTTCCGCCTCTATCGCCCGGACGGCGATGTCTATCCCTGCTTCGTCCGCGTCAGCGACCCCGCCTACCGGCTCGGTCGAAACTTCGGGCTCTCCGAGGAGGAGGCACTGCGCATCAACCTGCTGACCTTCCTCGTCTTCAACCGCAAGCGCCCCTACTGCTTTCCGGAGCGCTGTCGGATGTGTTGGGTCAACCATCCGGCGGCGGAGGGCTTTCAGGGACGGCTCGCGCCGCCGACGGGCGAGGCGGCGAAGAGCCCCTTCTTCTGAGTATGTGCGGCATCTGCGGCTTCATCGATCTCCCGATCGCGCCGGACGAGGCGCGTCGACGCCTCGCGGCCATGCTCGCGGCGATGCGTCATCGCGGCACCGAGGAGGGCGCCTGGTTCGCCCCCGGCGTCGCGCTCGGCTGCCGGCGGCTACCCCTCGTGGACGTCGCGGAAGGCCGGCAGCCCCTCTTCGACGAACGCGGAACCATCTGCGCCGTCGTCAACGGCGAGATCTACAACAGCCCCGATCTCCGACGAGAGCTCTCCGCACGGGGACACCGCCTGCGTTCGACGAGCGACGCCGAGGTCCTCGTCCACCTCTACGAGGAGCGCGGCGAGGAGTGCTTCGATGCGCTGGAGGGGATGTACGGCGCGGCGCTCTACGACACCGCGAAGAAGATGCTGCTCCTGGCGCGGGATCCGGTCGGCATCAAGCCGCTCTTCATCGCGGAGGCGGAAGACGCCCTCTGGTTCAGCTCGACGATCCCGGCCCTTCGCGCCGCCGCCGAACTTCCGCGCGATCTCGACGAGGAGGCGCTCCTCGCCGCCCTCCATCTGCAGTACGTCCCACGGCCCAAGACGATCTATCGCGCCATCCGCGCCCTTCGCCCCGGCGAACGCATCGTGCGGCAGGGCGGTATCACGCGACGCCTCCCGCCCCGTCCCTGGCGTCCCACGGAACGAACGGATGCGGCGACGGTCGTCGAGACCATCCGCGCCGATCTCGTGCGATCGGTGCAGCGCTCCTTCATCGGCGAACGGCCGAAGGGGGTGTTGCTCTCCGGCGGCGTCGATTCCGCGGCGATCGCCGCGCTGGCCGCGCGCGAACAGCCGGGGCTCCCCAGCTTCACGGCCGTCTTCGACGAGGGGAGCTTCGATGAGCGCGATGCAGCACGCCGCACCGCGAACATCATCGGGACGGACCATCATGAGGTACCGATCGATGCCGACGACGCACTCGACGCCCTCCCCTCGCTCGTCGCGCACTTCGGGGAACCCTTCGCAGAGGGATCGGCCCTCCCCCTCTTCTGCGTCTGCCGAGCGGCGAGCGCGTTCGTCCCGTCACTCCTTTCAGGCGAAGGGAGCGACGAGCTCTTCGGCGGGTACGAGACCTATCGCGCCCACCTCCTGGCGCAACGCCTCGCATCGCTCCCGCGATCGTTCACCGCGCTCTGCGAGCGCGGGGCTCGTCACCTTCCGGTGAGTCATCGGAAGGTGAGCTTCGAATTTCGCCTCAAGCGCTTCCTCGCAGGTGCGTCGCTCCCCCCCTGGGAGGCGCGGCTGTTCTGGAAGGGGACGAGCGCACCGGAGACGATCGCCGCCTGCTTGGACCTCGCGCCCGAACGCATCGCCCGAGCCCGCACGGCACTCGACGCACAGACCCGCGCACTCTACGAGGCGCCGCACAGCGCCGATGAGCTGGCGCGGCTGGCACACATCGACTTCTCCCTCTCGCTGCCGGACGACCTGCTCCTGCGCGCGGACACAGCGGGGATGGCGCACACGGTGGAGATCCGCGTCCCCGTCCTCTCGCCCGCACTCGTCCGCATCGGCCTCGGCCTTCCCGCACGCTGGCGTGCCACCGCCTTTCGGGACAAGATACTCTGGCGGCGGGCGATGGAATCCTTCCTCCCCCGCGCCATCACCCGACGCCCGAAACGCGGCCTCAACATCCCCTATGCCGCCTGGCTGGCGACGCCCCGCTGGCAAGCGCACTTCCGCGAACGGCTCCACACGAAATCCCTTGAGATTTCATCGCTCTTCCGAGAGAATGCCGTCGATGCGCTCCTGCGGGAGCATGCCTCCCGCCGACACGATCACGGGCATCTGCTGTGGACGATCTTCACACTGTTGATCTGGAGTGAGGGGACACGATGAAGAACGGAGTCGCCGTCATGGGCGGGAGCAACCGAGCCGGTTTTACCATCATCGAGATTATCCTCATCGTTGCCATCCTCGGGCTCCTCTCGTTGACCGCCCTCGACCGCTTCTACGACTTCTCGTCGGAGGCGGAACAGACTGCCGAGGTCTCGATGGTCGGAAGCATCCGCACCGGCATCAACCTCATTGCGGTGGATGCGATGTCCGACGGCGGCCCCGCCGAATACCCCTCGTTCCTCGATGCCGCCTCGAACAGCGCGGCCTCCCCCTCCAATCCGCTCTTCACCGAGATACTCCAAAGCGGGATCACATCGCAGTGGAACAAGCTCAGCACAACGAGCTATCTCTACGTTCCCACCAACACCACCTACACCTACGACAGCACGTCGGGATCCTTCGAATAGCAATGCGCAAAGGAATTGCATCGGCGCTGCGGTGCGTCGGCACCGATTCCATCAGCTTGGCGCTCCTGGCCATCGGCGTCGTGCTATTGGCAACGACGTGCGTCGCCACGCTCGACGCCTGGAGCGATCTCGCCCTCGGTCGTTGGATGCTGCAGCACGGTGCGCTGCCGGCAGCGGACCCTTTTCTCTTCACCGACGGGGGAACGACGGTGGCCAACAGCTGGCTCGCGCGCCTCCTCTTTGCGGCGCTCCATCGCGTGGGCGGCTTTCCGCTCCTGGTCGTCGTCAAGGATGCCCTGCTCGTCGCCGCCTTCTCCTTCGCCTTCGTGACGGCGCGGCGCATCGCGAAGCGGCCCTCGCCCTGGATCCTCGCGATCCTCCTCTGGGGGGCATGCCTCGCCTCGGTGCGCTTTCAGATGCGCTCGGAGATCTTCGGGCTGTTGTGCTTCGCTGTCGTGCTCGATCGTCTGGTGCGGGGATGGCTGCTCGGGCGCACCGCCTGGGAGATCATCCCGCTCGTCCTCCTCTGGAGCAATCTCCACGCCTCCTATCCGCTCGGGTGGGCGCTCGTGGGCATCGCTCTCGCGGGGGCGGCGTTCGATCGCTTTCTGCTGCGGCGCCCACCGGACGGGCCGCCGATGCGCGCGCTCGTCCTCCTCCTGTTTGCAACGATCGCCATCGCGGCGGTGCACCCGGACGGCCTGTCGCGACTTGCGCATCCCTTTCTCCAACAGACGGAATGGATCTTCACACATACCGTCCACGAGTGGATGCCCCTCTTCTCCGACGCGTTCGGGACGCCGCTGCTGCGTCTCGCGTCCGTCGTCCTGCTCGCCGCGGGGCTCGTCGTCACGGCGGCCATCGCACAAGCGCGGAGCACCGCCCCGCTCTTCGCGGTCGCCCTCTTCGCATGGCTCCTCCTGACGTCGGGGCGGCATCTCGCGTTCTTCGCCCTCCTCGTCGCCCCGCTCACGGCGGGGGGCCTCGTTCACCTCCTCTCGCGCATCGCCCTTCGACCGCGCGGGCGCCGGACGATGACCGTCATCGCCTCGTCGCTGACCGCGCTGCTCCTCCTGGCGATCGGCAGCGGCGCCGTTCGAACCTCCTGGGGGCCGGTGCGCATCGCCGGCCTCGGAGCGGAAGAATCGCATCTTCCGGAAAGGGCCGCCGACTTCCTGCAGTCGCTCCCGACCGATGGACGGATCTTCAACAGCTACGACATCGGCGGATATCTCTCCTGGCGGCTCGCCCCCGACCGGAGACTCGCGATCGATGGGCGCAACATGGTCTACGGTCCGGAGCACTATCGTCGCTACCTCGATGTGACGCGGCGTCCGCACCATGCCTGGGAGCGTTTCGCCGCGGAGCAGGATATCTCCATCGTCGTTCTCGCAACGACCGCGGCCGATTCGCGCGCGCTGCTCGGACTCCTGGCCCAACACCCCGACTGGGCGCCGATCTGGGTCGACCATCGCGCCGCGATCTTCCTGCGCCGTGACGAGGCAAACGCCGCCCTCATCGCGGCGCACGAGATGCCGCTCTCGGCCGATGCGGCTCTCGCCCATCTGGAGGAAGCGATGCGCCATGACCCTGCGGCACTCTGCACGCTCGGCGATACGCTCTTCGCGCTGGGCGAACACGGCGAGGCGAAATCGCTCTACGAACAGGCCCGCGAGGCGGACCCCGCGACCTGTCCGCGCGCCTTTTCGCTCGCACTGATGGCGAAGCGAAACGGTAACGACACGCGGTTCCACGAACTGCTTCGTACGGCAGGGCGCGAAGACCCGCGCAACGGCTTCATCGCCTTCGAACAGGGAATGGCCGCGGAGCGGGCAGGCGATCCCTTCGCGGCCCTGCGCCACTATCGCCGCGCGTTGGAGCGCGGCCTCCGCCATCCCTCCGCCTTCAACAACCTCGGGCGCCTCTATCTCGAGCGTCAGCAGTGGTCGCAGGCGAAGCCCCTTCTCGAAGAGGCGCTCGCGATCGATCCGAACCACGCCGGCGCCCTGCGCAACCTCGGCATCTACCACCGTCGCGTCGGCAGCCCGGCGGTGGCGATCCGCCTCTGGCTGCGCTATCTCGAACGCGAGCCGGAGGCGCCGGGCGCCGAGACGATTCGGCGCGAGATCGCGGAGCTCGCGGGAGGGGAAACGCATGCACACTGATCGCTACGTGCGCCTGCTCCAGATCGTGACGGTCGTCGTCGGCATCGCGCTCCTCGCCAACGCGCTCTTCTACGATGGGATCCTGCTCACCTTCCCCTACGGCGTCGACGACAGCGAGGGCGTGGTCCTCGACCAGGCCTGGCGCCTCGCCCGCGGGCTCGCGCTCTATCCGCCGATCGAACACGAGCCCTACATCCTCTCCGTCTACACGCCGCTCTATCCCGCGCTCGTCTCGCTGCTGCTCCGCGCGACCGGACCGCTCCTCTGGGGCGCACGCCTCCTCTCCTTCCTCTCCTTTCTCGGCATCATCGCCGCGTCGGCCGGCATCCTCCGGCGGCTGCACGTCGATCGATGGTGGACCTTCGTCGGCGTCCTGCTCATCGCCCTCTCGCCCACGCTCGTGCACTGGGCGGCCCTCTGCCGCGTCGACATGCTGGGGCTGCTCTTCGTCCTCCTGGGGTGGTGGCGATACGCCGGGGATCAGACGAGGCGCGGCGCCCTGATCGCCGCCGGCTTCTTCCTGCTCGCCCTGATGACGAAGCAGACGCTCCTGGCCGCGCCCATCGCCCTCTTCATCGACCGCATCCGGCGCGAGCGCGCCCGCGGCCTGCAGGAACTCTTTCTCTTCGCGGCCGTCCTCGCCGGTCTCCTCGTCGGCCTACAGCTCGCCAGCGGCGGAACTTTCTTCGGACACAGCTTTCTCTACGTCGCGACGCCACCGCGGCTGTCGCAGCTGATGCACTATCTGCAGCAGTTTCTCTTCGAGCAGGCGCCGCTCCTCGTCGTCCTGCTCCTGCTGCTCGCGAGCCCCGCTCGTACCGACCGCGAGAGCGGATGGCTCCGCCTCTACTTTCTCTTCGCCCTCCTCGCCGGCTTCGGTTCGCTCAAGACGGGGAGCGGCGAGAACTTCTGGTTCGAGGCGATCATCGCCCTCGCGCTCCTCTTCGCCCTCTTCGGCGATCGGGCGACGCGCACGCCGGACGCGACGATCTCCTGGAAGGCCTTCCTCGCGGGCGTCGTCCTCCTGCAGCTCCTCCTCATCGGGGTCGGCCATCGCATCGCGCCGGAGCGCGCGCAGCCCCTCGCCGCCCTGCGGCGCGCCGAGGGGGACCGCATCAGTGCGATCGTCCGCGAAACCGCCGGACCGGTCCTCGTTGAAAATGCGGACTGGGCGGTGCTCAACGGGAAGGCCTTTCTCTTCGACGCCTTCTCCTTCGCGCAGCTGCACTATCAGGAACGCTGGGATCAAACACCCGTCGTCGCGCGCATTGAGGGGGGCGACTACGACCTGGTCCTGCTCTCCTTTCCCCTCGATGCCGTCCCGGCGCTCAAGCGCCAACGCTTCACGCCGGAGGTCCTCGCGGCGCTGCGGGAGCGCTACACCCTCTCGGAACGCATCGGCCGCTGGCACCTCTACGTCCCTCGGGGATAGCCCTTGCCCGGATTTTTCCGGGCTGCTACGAAGGAAGATGCGCGGCGTCGCCGCCGAAGGAGGACGATGGACCTGGAACGCAGAGCGCTGGAGCTCAAGGAGGCCCGCACCCCCTTCGTCGCGGTGACGGTCGTGCGCACCGAGGGGTCGGCACCCCGTCATGTCGGCGCCAAGATGCTGGTGACGCGCGACGAGAGCATCGGGACGATCGGCGGCGGCGCCCTGGAGAAGCGTGCCACGAAGGAGGCGCGCGAGCTGCTGCGCCTGCGCCGCTCCGAATGCCGGCGCTTCGCCCTCACCGAGGGAGGCGTGCAGCCCTGCGGCGGCGAGGTGGAGCTCTTCTTCGAGACGATCGCACCCGCGCGTCCGACCGTCGTCTTCGGCGCGGGGCATATCGCGGAGGCGCTCGTCCCGCTGCTGGGCGCACTCGAGTACGAGGTCACGCTCGTCGACGAGCGCGTCGAACGCCTGGAGCGCCCTGCCTTCTCGAAGGCACAGCGCATCTGCTCACTTCCCCAGGAATTTCTTCCGACGCTCCCCTTTCACGACGAGCTCTTCCTCGTCTGTTTGACACACGCGCACGTCCACGATGAGGCGATCGTCGAGTTCTGCCTGGACAAGCCCTTTCGGTATTTTGGGCTCATCAGCTCGCGCGCGAAGTGGAAGCTCTTCTGTGAGCGCTACCGTGCGAAGGGATTCACCGACGAGCAGCTGCGCCGCATCGCCACGCCGATCGGCCTCGACATCGGGGCGGAGACGCCGGCGGAGATCGCCGTCGCCATCGCGGCGGAACTGGTTCAACTCGTCGCCAAGCCGGAGGAGTACGCCAATGGCACCGCACACTTCGAACGCCGCCCCGACTGATCACCCGATCACCGACATCGCGGGACTCGTCCTCGCCGGCGGAGCGGGGTCGCGCATGGGCGGCCCCAAGGCGATGCTCGACTGCGGCGATGGGCGCACGCTCCTGGAGCGTCAGGTCGAGCTCCTGCGCGATGGGGGGACGAGCGGCATCGCGGTGGTCGTCGGCGCCGAGGCGATCGCCATCCGCGAGCGGCATCCGCAGCTGCCGGTGCGCTGGGTCGTGAACGAGGCGTGGGAGCGCGGGCAGTTCTCCTCGCTCCAACTGGGGCTGGGCGATCTCACCGCCGTGACGACGACCGGCGTCCTCGTCCTGCCGGTCGACGTCGTCGGCGTGCGCGCCGAGACGATCGCCGCGATCATCAACACCGCGCTCGCCAATCCGCACCTCGCCGCGATCGTGCCGGAGTACGAGGACCGCGGCGGACATCCGCTCTACCTCTCGCATGACTGCTTCGAACGCTTGAGCGTCCTCGACCCCTCCGACGACGAGGCGCGCCTCGACCGACAGCTCCGTGGACTCCACCAGGTCATGCGCCTCCCGGTCAACGACGCGGGCGTCGTGCGCAACGTCAACACCCCGGCCGAGTGGCAGGCCTTCAGCTCCTGAAGTTGAAAATGGCAACAAATCGGGGTCAGGCCCCGAAAAGTTGCCGTTTTCGATATTATGAACGATTTCAATTGGTTCAGTCGGGTTTGCCCCCGAAAATATTCGGAGAAAACTGGACGGTTCAGGACGAGAGGCCGTCGTGCAGGAAGCGGGCGATGAGGGAGCCGCAGACCTGGCGGCGGTAGTCGGCGGTGGAGCGCACGTCGTCGATCGGCTTCACCTCGTCCATGAGCGAGCGGCGCGCCTGAGCGATGCGCGCCGGATTGACGACGCGCCCACGCAGGAGCGCCTCGGTCCCCGGCGCGCGCATCACCGTCGGCGCCACGCTGCCGAGGCCGATCGCGATATCCTCCACCCCGCCGTGCGCGATGCACGCACGGGCGCAGAGCGCCACCTTCGCCACCGCTTGCGCGCGCCGCGTCCCGATCTTGTAAAATTGCGCACACTCCCCTTCATCGGGGATCGGAAAACGAACATGCGTGAGGAGCTCGTCGGGGGCGAGCGCGGTCTTCCGATACTCAGGAAAGAATTCCGTCGCGCGGATCCATCGCTTGCCCTGGATATTCTGCGCGAGGAGCTCGGCGTCGTAGGCCGCGAGCACCGGCAGCGTGTTGCCGCAGGGGGAGGCGTTGACGATGTTGCCACCGATCGTCCCGCGGTTCTGGATCTGCATCGCCCCGACGGTGCGGCAGGCCTCGGCCAGCACCGGGAGCCGCTCGGCGATCAGCGCACTGCGCATGATCTGCGCGTGCGTCGCCATCGCGCCGATGACGATCCGCCCCTCCTCCTCGGCGATCGTCGCGAGCTCCGCGACGGGCGAGAGGTCGATGAAGCCAGGCGGATCGATCAGCCCCGAGCGCCACTGCACGATGAGATCGGTCCCCCCAGCCAGGACCGGAAGCTCCGGATGCGCCCCGCGGAGTCCCACCGCTTCGGCGAGCGTCTTCGCCTGTTCGAAGACGAGCGTCTTCACGTCTCCCCCCGCAGCATCACCGCCGCCGCCTCGATGGCGTCGATGATCTTCACATAGCCCGTGCAGCGGCAGAGGTTGCCGGCGAGCCCCTCCGCGATCTCGTCGCGCGTCGGGTTCGGATACTCCAGCAGAAAGGCGTGCGCCGTGATGAGCATCCCCGGCGTGCACATCCCGCACTGCGTCGCGCCGCGCTCGACGAAACAGGCCTGCAGCGGCGAGAGGTGCTCCGCATCCCCCAGCCCTTCTACCGTCACAATGCGATTGCCTTCGGCGAGCTGGCCGAAGAGCACGAGGCAGCTGTTCACCGCGCGGCCGTCGACGAGCACCGAACAGGCGCCGCACTCCCCCTCGCCGCACCCCTCCTTCGTACCGGTGAGCCCCAGCTCGTTGCGCAAGACGTCGAGCAGGCGCGCCTCGGGGCGCGCGCTCACGACGCGCTCCTCGCCGTTGATCGCCAAGCGCCGCACCACCGGCGCCTGCGATGCGGCCAAAAAGGTCGCCTCAGCCTTTCGTTCGTTTCGATCGCCACACTTCATAGATGCGCTCCGGCGTGATGGGGAGCTCGGCCACGCGCAGCCCCGTCGCGTGCGCAATCGCGTTCGCGATCGCCGGCGCCCCCCCGTCCATCGGCAACTCCCCCACCCCCTTCGCCCCCTTCGGGCCGTAGGAGTAGGGCTCCTCCACGATGATCGTCTCCATCTCCGGCGCGTCGAGCGCCGTCGGAATGATGTAGGTCTGAAAGCGGTCGGTGACGAAGCGCCCCGTCTCGTTCACGACACGCTCGATCGTCGCATAGCCGCAGGCCTGCAACGTCCCCCCCTCGATCTGCCCCTCCGCCATCACGGGGTTGATCGCATGCCCGATGTCCTGCGCGAGCCACATCTTCACGACGCGCACCTCGAAGGTCTCCAGGTCGACCTCGACCTCGGCCACGTCGCACCCCCACGCGTAGACCGGATAGGCGTCGCCGGTATACGTCTCCTCGTCCCAGCGAATGTCGGGCGGCAAGGCGTAGGCCTCGATCACGGTCAGCTCGCCGCGCTCCTCGCGATACGCCCGCACCAGCTCCGCGACCGTCGCCACATCGCCCTTCGGCGAATGCAGCGCACTCCCCTGCAGGGCGAGCCCCTCGCGCGGGAGGGCGTAGTGCTCGGCGGCGAAGGCGAGGAGCTTCTCGGTCAGCGCGGCAGCGCACTTCTGCAGGACATTCCCCATGATCATCGTCGTGCGCGAGGCGACCGTCGGGCCGGAGTTCGGAACGAGTGCGGTGTCGGGGGTCTCGATCGCGATGCAGTCGAGGTCGATGCCCAAAAAGTCGGCCGCCATCTGCGGGAGGACCGTGTGCGCCCCCTGCCCCATCTCGGTGCAGGCGGTGAGGATCGCGATGCGCCCGTCGGCGTCCAGGCGCAGCCCCGCCTTGCCCTTGAGCTTCGCCTCCCCCGAGCCGGTGAAGCCGGCGCCGTGCAGGAAGAAGCTCATCCCGATGCCGTGGCGCACATCGCCCTCCTCGCACGCGGGGTCGGCGTATTTGCGCGAAAACTCGGAGCGCTCGGCGGCGGCGGCGAGGACCGCCTCGCTCCCGACGCTCTCGGTCAGCCGCTGGCCGGTGGCGGTGGTGTCGCCCTCGCGCAGGGCGTTGTGTGTGCGGAACGCGAGCGGCGACATCCCGATGCACCGCGCCACCTCGTCGATGTGCGATTCGAGCGCAAAGGTCACTTGCGGCGCGCCGAAGCCGCGGAAGGCCCCATGGGGAGCGACGTTCGTAGCGTAGGCGATCGCGTGCGCGTCGACGTGCGCACAGCGATAGGGCCCCGGGCTGTGGATGATGGCGCGCGAGAGGACGACGGGGGTGAGGGTCACGTATGCCCCCGCCTCCAGCTCGATGCGGATCTCCATCGCCGTGATCGTCCCGTCGCGGCGCACCCCGGTGCGATAGCGCATCCAGGCCGGATGCCGCTTCGTCGAATTCGCGATGTCCTCGTCGCGCTCGTAGACGATCTTCACCGGGCGGTTCGCCTTGCACGCGAGGATCGCGCAGTAGCCGGCGAGCACCGAAGGGTAGTCCTCCTTGCCGCCGAAGGCGCCGCCGACGACCGCCTGCCGGATGGAGAGCGCCTCCTCGGGCATGCCCAGCAGGACGCTCATCGCCCGCGAGACGTAGTAGGGACACTGCATCGAACCGATTACCGAAACCCCGCCCCCCTCGCGCGGCGCGGCGATCATTCCCTGCGTCTCGATGTAGGCGTGTTCCTGGGCGCCGACCGCGTAGCGCCCCTCGACGATCTCGTCGGCCTCGGCGAAGCCGTCGGCGGCATCCCCCTTCGTGATCGTGTACTCGGCAACGACGTTGTCATTGCTGTGGAGGAGGACATTCGCGCGCTTGGAGTCCTCGATCGTGAAGATCGGCTCGAGCTCCTCGTAGTCGACATGGACGAAGCGGGCGGCCTCGCGCGCGAGCGCGCGCGTGGGCGCGGCGATGAGCAGGACCGCCTCGCCGATGTGGCGGAAGCGGTCGGTGACGATGAGGGGGAGGTCCTCCTCGATCATCGCGACGCAGTTCTTGCCGGGAACATCGGATGCGTCGGCGGTGACGACCCGGCTCCAGTCGAAGGCGGGGTCGAGCGTCACCTTCTTGATGTGGCCGTGCGGGATCGTCGTGCGGACGACCACGCCATACCACATGTCGGGGAGGACGATGTCGTCCACGTACCGGGCGGCCCCGGTGACCTTCTCCACCGCGTCCCGCCGGGGAATGCTCTTTCCGACAACAGCCATAGCCCTCACTTATCGGGCATACGCGCGGAAATCAAGCGAATGCCCTCGAAACCAGCGGCCCTGCGGGCCGCGGTCCGATTCCACAACCATCACAGAAAAAGGGCCGCCTTCGGCGACCGGCGACCCTTTTTCTGTGAGCGGGTGAAGGGAATCGCCGGCGCGCAGTTCCCACGCGCCGGCACTTCATCTTCTCAGGCCCCCTTCGGGGGCTTCAAACCGCTGAAGGTCGGAACCAGCGGCCCTGCGGGCCGCGGTCCGATTCCACAACCATCACAGAAAAAGGGCCGCCTTCGGCGACCGGCGACCCTTTTTCTGTGAGCGGGTGAAGGGAATCGAACCCAATTGCACCCTTTTTTGCCTGTTATCACCAACCCATCGTTATGCTTTAATTTTTCCGAATAGATTTAACATTTCAATGTATTAGCCACTTCCCGCCCCGTTCCGTAAACTACCGCCACATCCCACTTTTTCCCGCTTCCGTGCAACTGTGGTGCAACTGAGTTTTTCGCCGACATTGAGCGTTGCCCATTGCTGATCGTATCCAGCGAGGTGCGTATATCGTCGCGTGATCGTAGCGCTTCCATGCCCCAGCCATCGCTGGACCACCGGTTCGGGGACCCCGTTGGCCATGTTCAACGAGCAGAACGTGTGACGGAGCCGGTGTGCATTTATTTTCACCCCGATTTCATCGCCGACCCTGCGAAGCACCTTCTCGAATCCATGCCGTGTCATATTCAGAGGCGGCCCTACCCTGATTTTTGCAAATATCCCGCGCGCCACACCAGTAAGCGGAACCGTCCTCGGCTTTCTGTTTTTCGTCGCCGCGCCCTCTATGCTCCGAATATGCACGACGTTTGCAGACAGATCCACGTCACGCTCAACACGAAGCCGGCACATCTCACCCATCCTCACGCCGGTGTGGACGAACAGGAGAATCCGGTCCATATGCTCGCCTTCGTATTTCAGCAGGCGCGCCAATTCAATTTCAGACAATGCGCGCACGTCGTTTCGTGGTATCACTGCCGGCCGCGGCACGCTTGCCATCGGGTTTTCGGTGATATGTTGTCGGATTTTGGCTTGCTTAAAAATAACTGAAAGGAGCCCGTGCATGTTCGCAACAGATTTTGTTGATTGCCCATCATCGAGCATGTGAAACAGCCGAGCCTGGATCTCAGAAGATACAATCCGATGCACCTCAGCGGCTCCGAACCACTCGATTGCACGTGCGATGCGCGACTTTTCACCCTTTCGATAGCCAATCGACTTGTATGCGAAATAACCTGATTTGAGGTCCTCGGCCAAAGCAGCAAACCTGACCGGGATAATTCGCGATATTCCGCTTTCATAGGCGTCGAGCTCTAGGGCTTTTCTGTGCCAGAACTCATCGGCTTGCTCGCGCGTGCGAAAGAACTTCGCCCTTCTCTTCTTCACAACGCGACCGGATTCTATTGCGAGCTCGAAGTGATCGACTTTCCACGGCCGCGGCCGTCCTTTCAGGTGAGTTACGCCCATGAGCCCCTCCCAGCGCCTTGAGATCCTCAACGACTTCGATAGGATCAACGTACCACGCGACGCCCAGCTTATAGCCACGGACTGCACCGCGACGCAAAGCATCTGCGAGCGGGCGCCTCAGCGCCCTGGAAACAACCCCGAGCTCCCAAAACTCTTTAAGTGGCAAGAGCTTGCACATCACCCCTCCGAAGAACTCTGGATCACGGTCTTAAATCGATTAAGCTCGTCTCGTGTCATTCGTATGCGTCCCCGTGAGAGCAGGCGATGGCGCAGTCTGAATCCGTAGCGTTTCCACAGCCGCCGAACGTGTGAAACCGAATATCCAAGCTCCTGTGCAACTTCTCCGAATGTCTCAATTAACGGCTCCGTCTCCCTCGTCTCTCGCATATCGTGGTTCCCCCGGTTTTGGCGGGCGGACGATGCCCGCGGCTATGAATTCCGGCTCCAATTTTGTGATGACGCGATCGCGCACCCACCGCACGCCGCGCTCCGTGATGCCGTGATCGAGGGCGACCTCGGCCTGCGTGGCGCCACGACGGCGGTAGTGCTCGGCGACGACGCTGATGTCGCGGGCGGTTAGCCGCACAGCCAACAGGGAACCGATCCTGAGAAAGCCGGCCGCGACCTCGGCGACGGAGGGCTGCCAGCATGAGCTCTGTATGCGCTCGCCATCGGGCCAGTTGCTGCGCGCGTAGTTGCCGGCGCGCTTCCACGGCCTGTTAAAGAACCAGCTCAGGGCCTCATGAATTGTCGCAAACGGCATCCCTCTAAGCATCGCCACCCCTTTCCTCGCTCTCAAGCCGCTGAATCCGGCCCGACAATCGTGTGATCTCGTCGCGACACAGTATGATTATGGCATCGACGTTGTCTCGCAGTCGCGTTCGGTTGCAGGCCGCACCCAGCGCGCGCTCGCGATAGTATCGCAGCAGTGCCTCGAATTTCTTTTCGTCGTCGATCATCATGACTGGCTCCCCTTCCACAGCGTGACCTCAACGCGCGGGTTCTCTTTGTCGATGAAGCGCTTGAGGTAGAGCTCCTCCACGCGGTTGTCGTTTTTAATGACATCGTTGGCCTGCATGGCGTCGAGCAGTATCTTCGAGTAGGAATCGAGGTCCTGGCGTTTGCTCACGGCGTAGACGACGATTTGCACGACGAGGCCGCCGTCCCACGTGCCCAGGGCCCTATGCCGGCGTTTGAGATAGAGCCCGAAATCGTCCTCGTAGGCCCGGGTCTCGTCCGAGGAGATCACGCGCGTACGGCCGCTGCGCGTGCGCACCACGCGACGGCTCGACGACTTCGCCGGGACCTTGCCGGGAATCGTAAACGTGACCTCGCCCATCATCGCGTTTTCCTCCTCACCCTTCCAACGCCGCCCAGGAGGTCGAAACCCTCATCCGCGCGCGCCGGCGCGGCATCGGCAAAAAACGCGGTCTCACAGTCCGTAGAGCAAAACCAAAACACACCGCGGCCGCAGTCGCTGATATAGGTCGAGTGCTTACCGCAGCGTGAGCACGTGAGCATGGTCTCGTGTTGCAGCGCGTGGAAGCACCCACAGCCGTGACAAGTCGTCCCCGGCGAGACCATGCAGGCGCAGTGTGGGCAGCGGGTTATGGCGTCACCTCGAATATTTCAGGATTTGCATAGATATTGCCGATGATTTGATATTCTTTATTTTTATTAAAATCGTACCAAGTATCTTCCATATATGATTTTTCTTTATAACTAATTTTGGTCATCCCATCCTTTATTTCAATCTTACCAATAGATGTATCTGGATGGGCGCCTTTTTTACAATCTGGGCACCAACAAACAACGTTTCCCAATGCTTTAACAATATCCCCCTCATAAATCTCCGTACCATTCTCATCGTGAAGGCCGGTGAACTGCATCGGCTCGGATAGCCGCGTTTTGAGAGCCGTTTCGTGGTGATCGTTGTGCGTAAAAATAACGGCCTTGTTTTCCTTCGTATACCAATGATTTTCACCAAGCCTATGAAACAGCATTTCGTTAATCTGCGAGTTCCACACCCTGAACTTTATCTCTCTCATTCTCCCCTCGCAATCTCTCTCTGCGGAAAAATTCCGTTTTCGGCGTCGCGGCAGATGTTTTTGAAGTCGTCGCGGAAGTCCTGCCCCATCGCCCATCGCAGCCAGCATCTGCCGTGATAGTCTCCGGCAACTTCTCGCAGGCTCTCGCCCTTGTAGCGGCCGAACACAAAAACGGCCTCACCGTTCCGCCAGCGCAGCTTGCCGTCTGCATCCACGTAGTCAGCGGGTTTCTCGTGGCAGTATTCGTGCAGGCCCTGCACGTCCGCAGCGAGGCCATAGCGATCAATCTGCGCCATGAGAATGTCTGCCGTTGCGGAGGCATCGGCGAGAGCAGTGTGTGCGCCCTTGTGCTCGCGATCGAGATAGAATCGAACCGCCGCCGCGAGGTCGCGCTTTTCGTTGCGGTGGAAGATCGTCATCGCGTCGATG
>CAYPII010000010.1:28230-29592 GCA_964410765.1 uncultured Myxococcales bacterium
CGGCGCCGGGAACTTGATCTCGCACTCCGCGAAGCGCCTGGTGAGGATCGGCAGATCAAAGCGCTCGACGTTGAAGCCCGCGAGGTCGCAGCCCTCGAGTACGCCGAGAAGCTCATCGGCAATCTCGTAAAATCTCGCCTCGCCCTTGATGCGTTCGTCCGTGATGCCATGAACCGCACTGGCCTCGGGCGGGATCGGGATGCCGGGGTTGACGAGATGCTCGCTTTCGCTCCACGTGAAGCCCCGGGCGTCGGCGGCGTAGGGTGTCAGCACCACGATCCCGATCTGCACGATCCGCGCGGTCTCCACGTCAACGCCGGTTGTCTCGAGGTCCAACACGCAAAGCGGTCGTTCAGGTTTCAGAGCCATTGTCGTCCCCCTCGTCGATGCGCGCCACGGCGTTGAACGTGTCGCGCTGAATTATCCCCTCGTAGGCGCGCATGAAGTGCGCGCGCTCGATTCCGATCTGTTCGCTAAGGCAGACATCACGCCACCCAACGCACTCGACAGCGCGGTTGATCTCGTTGGTCGAAAACACAGGCACGCCGTAAGAGCTAACGCATGCGATCTCGCGCAGGACCTCGCCCCATGCCTCGGCCGCTGTCTTGCGGTTGGGATCGGTGAGGGCATAGTGCCTGATGTGGGCGATGACGTTCGTATTCGGGTAAATCTCCTTGTGCGCGTAGCAGAAGGCCTTTACGCCGCGAATGAACTGAGCCGCTGCGAGGTCCGCGAGCATCTCAGCCCAGATCGAGACCCTATCCTTCGTCGGCTTGAGGGCGGGGAAGTGTTCTTCGAGTATCCTCAGGCCCTGCGCTAGAGTCACCGGTGAGAGGGATTCCACGCTCTGCGGCCCACTCTTCGACAGCGCTCTTTCGTTTTCCATTCGACACCTCCATCGCCTGCAGCCTGTTGAAAGCCCGCTTGAACTGCGGGATGTTCATGTTGCCCTTGAATCGGTGGTCGGGATCAAAAAACCTCGATATCGCGGCGACTACATGCTGCTCGATCTCGTCCTCGTCCATGCCCCCGCCGTTGGCGAGGGCTTGCGCAATATCGCGCATGATTTTGCCGTCGCGCCCCGGCGTCATCGCGTACACCTGCTGCGTCGCCTGTTCGTAGGCCTCGCCGAACCTGCCGACGAGCCTATGTGTCAGACTTGAGCTTTTTGATAGTTTTCGAGCGGGAGAGACCGCCGCAGCTTTTTGCGGCGGCAAGTCTTTTAAGTCTGTATTTGTATCTGTATCTGTATCTGTATGTGCGACATCCGCGAAGTGTTGCGATTGCTCGCGACTATCTGCGACACCTCGCGACATCCGCGAAATATCACGCTTTTTTTGAAGTCGCTCTCTGTCAGCTACT
>CAYPII010000011.1:0-29533 GCA_964410765.1 uncultured Myxococcales bacterium
CTCCACCTCCGTGCGCACGATCGTCATGTTGATCGTCGACCCCTCGCGCGCCGGCTTCACGATCACCGGCAGCGCCATCGGCAGCAGGACGCGTTCCGCCTCCTCGGCACGCAGGACGACCCCCGCCGGGCAGGGGATCCCCAGCCCCTTCGCAATCTCGAGGCAGAGGACCTTGTCCATGCCGACCGACGAGGCGAGCACGCCACCGCCGGTGTAGGGGAGGCGCAGCATCTCGAGCAGCCCCTGGATGCAGCCATCCTCGCCGAACTTCCCGTGCAGCGCCACGACGGCGGCAGCCGGCCGCTCCTTCGCCAGACACGCCACGAGCTCGGCTCCACCGCCGACGTCGATCTCCACGACGTCGTAGCCGCGGCTGCGCAGCGCCTGCGCGATCGCCCCGCCGGTGCGCAGGCTGATCTCGCGCTCCTTCGACTCTCCGCCGAGGAGCACCGCGATGCGCTTGCCCTTCCACCGTCGATCGTTCATGAGCCCCTCGTCATCCCGCCTGCCGTTCGCCGATAATCTCGATCGCGTTCTCCAACGTGATTCCCGTACGCTCGCGCACCCGCTCCCGGATGAGCCCCATCAGGACGATGACGTCGCGCGCGCTCGCCTCGTTCTCGTTGACGATCGCGTTCGCCCACTCCGGCGCGATGCGCGCGCCGCCGACGCGCACGCCGGCAAGCCCCGCCTCGTCGATGAGCACCGCCGCGCCCACCTTCCCCGGATCCCGAAAGAGCGGGGCGAAACGCTGCGGATTCGTCCCGCGCGCGGCGGGACGCGCCTCGCGCACGGCCGTCGTACGCTCGGCGATCGCCGCGACATCGTCGCGCGCGAGCCGCAGGAGCAGGCGCACGACCACGGCAGTCCGTGGAAGCTTGAGCCCCCGCTCCTCGAAGCGCAGGCCGCGATCGCGCACCGTGAGCACCTTGCCCTCGCGGCCCACGATCGTCACCTCCTCGACGATCTCGGCGAGCGGCGCTTCGGCCGTCCCCGCGTTCGCCATCAACTTCCCCCCCATCGTGCCGGAGAGACCGGCCAGGCGCTCCGCACCCGCGAGCCCCTGTTCGGCACACCAGTCAACGAACGCCATCGCGGGCATCGCCGCGCCAACGGAGATCAGGACCCCCTCGGGTTCCTCGCGGTCGACCGCGGCCGTCGTAAACGCATCGCCCAACTGGAGGGCGACGCCGCGCAGACCCGCGTCGCGCACCAGCACCGTCGAGCCGCTCCCCCAGGCGCGGTAGTCGACGCCATGTTCGTCGGCCCAGGCGAGCAACAACTTGAACTCCTCCTCGTCGGCGATGCGGACGAGGGCCTCGATGGGACCGCCGGCGCCGAAGGCGCTGTGCGCCGCCAGCGGCTCGTCGAAGGCGACGCTCCCCTCCGGAAAAAGGGTGGCGAGCTCCTCGCGCCGCTCGCGCGTCAGCCGTGTCTCTTCCTCGCGCTGCCGCTCGAAGCGCGCGCGCAGCCGCGGGTCGAGCGCCGAGAGGTCGAGCTCCGGGCGAAGCTCTTCGCCGTCTGGCTGATGTTCCCCGCCCCCAGGAAGAGGATCAGATCCTCCTTCCGGCACCAGGGCGTGAGCGTCGTCAGCACCTCCTCGCTCGTCGGCGCATACGCTGACATCCTCTTCGGGTACCTCCGGCATAACTCTCTCCATAGCTTCTCCCCCGTATAGGTTTTGCGCGGGCGCTCGCCCGCCGGATAGACATCCATGACCACCACCGCATCCGCGCCCTTGAGCGCAGTCACGAAACCGTCGAAGTGCTCCGCCAGGCGCGAATAGCGGTGCGGCTGCACGACCGCCACGATCCGCCGGTCGCTCCAGCCGGAGCGGGCCGCCTCGAGCGTCGCCCGGATCTCCACCGGATGGTGTGCGTAGTCGTCGACGACGATCGGGCCACGCCGCGAGAGCACCTCGAAGCGCCGCTTCACCCCCGCGAAGGACTTCAGCGCCGTCCGGATCGCGCTGAAGGGAATGTCGAGGTGGCGACCCACCGCGATCGCCGCCAGAGCGTTGTGCACATGATGCGATCCGGTCATCTTCAGCTCCACCGTCCCCAGCGACTCGCCGCGACAGAGCGCCTCGAAGCACAGCCGCTCGCCGCGCTGTTCGATCCCGCGCGCCCAGTAGTCGGAACCGCGCCGGCCATAGGTGACCACCGGCCGCTCGATGCGCGGGAGGATTCGGCGCACGACCGGATGGTCATCGCAGGCGACGACCGCCCCGTAGAAGGGGACCTTGTTTGCGAACTCGACGAAGGCGTTGCGCATGTCGGCGAAGCCCCGATAGCTCTCCATGTGTTCGGGATCGATGTTCGTGATCACCCCGATCGTCGGCGTGAGCTTGAGAAACGAGCGATCCGACTCGTCCGCCTCGGCCACCAAAAACTCCCCGCGGCCGATCCGCGCGTTCGAGCGCAAACTGTTGACCTTTCCCCCGATGATGAGCGTCGGGTCGAGCCCCGCGCGATCGAGGATCGTGCCGACCAGCGAGGTCGTCGAGGTCTTGCCGTGCGTTCCGGCAACCGCCACGCCATACTTCAGGCGCATGAGCTCCGCGAGCATCTCGGCGCGCGGCACGACGGCGATCCCCTGCTTGCGCGCCTCCCGCACCTCCGGGTTGCTCTCGCACACCGCCGAGGAGGTCACCACGACGTGCGCACCCGCGACGTTGCGCCGGTGATGGCCGATGGAGACCGTCGCGCCGCGGCGGCGCAGACGACGCACCGTCTCGCTCGCCTTCAGATCCGAACCGGTGACGCGGTAGCCGAGGTTGAGCAGGACCTCGGCGATGCCGCTCATGCCGATGCCGCCGATCCCGACGAAGTGCATCTGTTGGTACTTTTGAAACATCGTTCCCTTCTTCTCGTGGTCTCGTGAATCGTGGTCTCGTTTGAACGAGTTTACGATCTCACGACTGACGATCTCACGAAATCAGCTTCCAGCTCTCCTCGACGACGACCCGCGCCGCCTCCGGGCGACCGGTGCGACGCATCGCCGCCCCCATTGCCTCCAGCCGTCCGCGCTGGGCGAGCAGGTCACCCAGCTCCCGGGCGAGTCGCTCCCCGGTGAGCTCGCGCTCCAAGAGCATCGTCGCCGCTCCGCGACGCACGACGCCCTCCGCGTTGTGGCGCTGGTGATCGTCCGCCGCGAAGGGGTAGGGGACGAAGAGCGCCGGCACGCCGGCCACCCCCAGCTCGGCGACCGTCGTCGCCCCGGCGCGCGCGAGCACCAGGTCGGCCTCGGCATAGCGCGCGCTGATATCCTCGATGAAGGGGAGGACCTCCGCCGCAATACCGCTCTCCCGATAGGCGCGCTCGAGCGTCGGCGCATCGCCGTACCGTCCGGCATGGTGCACCACGCGCAGCCCGGAGACGCGCAGGCGCGGCGCGGCGGCGATCATCGCCTCGTTGAGCGCGCGCGCCCCCTGCGACCCCCCCAAGACCAGCAGCGTGCTCCCCTCCCCCGCGCGCTCCTCGCGCGCGAGGGCGACGATGTCGTCGCGCACCGGATTGCCCGAGACGATCGCGCGGCTCCGATCGAAGTGCCGCGCCGCCTCCTCGAAGGCCAGGAAGATGCGCCGCGCAACGCGTCCGAGCAGCCGGTTGGTCAGCCCCGGAATCGAATTCGGCTCGACGATCGCCGTCGGGATACGCAGCAGCCATGCTGCGAGGACGATCGGGCCTGCGGCGTATCCCCCCACGCCGATGACGAGCGCGGGATCCTCGCGCCGCAGAATGCGCAGTGCGGAGAACAGTGCCAGTGGCAGTCGCGCGTAGGCGGCAAGCCGTCGCACTCCGCGGCGGTCCTTGATCGAGGTCGAGCGCATCAGCACCAGCCGCCAGCCGAGCCCGGGCAGGACCTTCGACTCCAGCCCCCGCTCGGTCCCGACGAAGACGATCCCCGCCTGCGGGTGCCGGCGGCGCATCTCTTCGGCCACGGCGATGCCGGGAAAGAGGTGTCCCCCCGTCCCACCGGCCGCGATGAGCACCGTTCGCTGCGTCGTTGTCCGTTCCGTCGACATCGTTTAGTTCACCTCATATCACCAGGTGCCTTCCGCACCCTTGTACGTCGAGACGTTGAGCAGCATCCCCACCGCGATGAGCGATGTCACCAGCGAGGAGCCGCCGTAGCTGATGAAGGGGAGCGTCAGCCCCTTGGTGGGGAGCATCCCCATCACCACGCCGATGTTGAGCACCGCGCCCAAGCCGATGAGCAGCGTGCAGCCGATGGCGAGATAGCGCCCGAAGAGATCGGGGGCCTCCAGCGCAATGCGCAGGCCGCGATAGCAGAAGAAGGCGTAGAGCGCGATCACGACGAGCACGCCGACGAGCCCCAGCTCCTCACCGACGACCGAGAAGATGAAGTCGGTATGCGCCTCCGGCAGGTAGAAGAGCTTCTGCTGTCCCTGTCCCAGCCCCCGCCCGAAGAGGCCGCCCTGGTTGAAGGCGACGAAGGACTGGATCATCTGAAAGCCCGATCCGTACTGATCGTCCCACGGATTGAGAAAGGCGAGGATGCGCGCGCGCCGATAGCCGGTCTGCATCACGAGCGCGCCGACGAGCGGGATCGCCCCGAGCACCATGCCGATGAGATAAGGAGTGCGCACGCCGGCGACGTACATCATGAGCCAGGTGATGGCGGCGATGGTCGCCGCGGTGCCGAAGTCGCGCTGGTAGAGGATGCAGAGCGCCACCACGCCCATGAAGACGACGTGCGGCAGAAAGCCCACCGCAAAGCTCCGGATGCGACGCGATTTCTTCTCGAGCGAATAGGCGAGGAAGACGATCATCGCGATCTTCGCCGCCTCCGAGGGCTGGAAGGTGATCGGTCCCAGGCGGATCCAGCGCGTCGCGCCGCTGATCGTGCGCCCGATCCCCGGAACGAAGACCAGCAGCACCAGCCCCAGCGCGACGACGAGGATCGGATAGGCGAACGTGCGCAGGCGCGCGTAGGGCACCTTCATCGCGATCGTCATCCCCGCGAAACCGAGTCCCGCGAAGAGGAGCATGCGCTTGAGGAAGTAGAGGCTGTCGCCGAAGCGCTCCTTCGCGAGCACCGCGCTGGCGCTATAGGTCATCGTCACGCCGATCCCCACCAGGAGGATGACGCAGAAGAGGAGCCACGAATCGACGTGCACCCGTCTGTAGTCGTACTCGTTCATCGCACTCCATCCCCTTCGGCCGATGTCGCCAGGGCGCGCACCGCCTCCGCGAAGCGGCGCCCGCGATCGGCATAGTCGCGAAACTGGTCGAAGCTCGCACACGCCGGCGAGAGCAGCACGACGTCGCCGGGTGATGCCGCCGCCGCAGCCCGCGCCACCGCCTTCGACATGTCGGAGGCACGCGCCGTCGGCACCGCGCCGCCGACCGCTGCGGCGATCTCGTCGGCCGCCTCGCCGATGAGGACGAGCTGTTTCACCCGCTCCCGCACGATCGGCGCGAGGGCAGCGAAGTCGGCCCCCTTGTTGCGCCCGCCGGCGATGAGCACGATCGGCTCGGCGAAGGCCTCGAGCGCCCGCACCGTGGCGCCGACGTTCGTCCCCTTCGAATCATCATAATAGGGGACCCCCTCGTGCCAGACGACGAGCTCCAGGCGATGCGGCAGGCCGCGGAAGCACTCCAGCCCCCGCCGGAGCGCCTCGGCCTCCGCGCCGCAGAGCAGTGCCGCCGCGAGCGCCGCGAGCATGTTCTCGCGGTTGTGCCGCCCGGGCAGCGCGACGCGCGTCAGGTCGAAGTGCCGCACCGCGCCCCCCTCGACGTCGACGGCGAGTCTTCCGGCGTCGAACCAGGCACGCGGACCGCGCGTTCCTTCCCCTAGCAGCCGCCCGGTGGCGTCGAAGGGGAGGAGACGCCGCGGCGTCTGCAGCACCGCCTGGGTCACCGCTTCGTCGTCGGCGTTGTAGATCCCGCTCCCCCCCTCGGCGATCTGCGCGAAGAGGCGCGCCTTCGCCGCGACGTAGCCGTCGAAACTGCCATGCCGGTCGAGGTGATCGGGCGTTGCGTTGAGCCAAATCGCCATCTGCGGGGCGAGCGAGGGCGCCGTCTCGATCTGAAAGCTCGAGACCTCGAGGACGACGGCGTCCGCATCGCGCGCACGGTCGATTTCCGCGATCAGCGGCGTGCCGATGTTGCCGGCCACACAGGGCTGCATCCCGGCGTGCTCCAACAGGTGGCCGACGAGCGCGGTCGTCGTCGTCTTGCCGTTGGTCCCCGTGATCGCGACGATCGGGCGGTCGATCTCGCGGACGGCGAGCTCGAGCTCGCCGACGATCGGCACCCCGCGCGCGCGCGCACGGTCGACCCAGGGGGCGTCGGTCGCAACACCGGGGCTGGCGACGATGAGGTCAACCGCCGTCGGCACCTCATCGCTGCTGCAGCGCAGCTCGACCGGAAGATGCGCGAGCGCGTCGCTCGCCTCCGCGAGCGCCTCGCGCGGCTTCGCGTCGCAGGCAATCACGCGCGCCCCGCGCTCGGCGAGGAAACGCGCCGCGGCCACGCCCGACCTCCCGAGCCCGACGACCACAACTTCCTTTCCACGATAGTCCATCATGATGATACCAATCCTTCTCCGACGTCGATTCCTAATTCGGAATGGGGAATTCGGAATGCGGAATCACACCACTCCGCATTCCGCACTCCGCATTCCGCACTCCGCATTCCGCATTCCGCACTCCGCATTCCACACGGTCTCTACCGGAGTTTGAGCGTCATCAAACTCACCAGCGCCAGGATGATCGCGATGATCCAAAAACGCACGATCACCTTCGACTCCGCCCATCCCTTCAGCTCGAAGTGGTGGTGCAGCGGCGCCATCCGAAAGACCCGCCGTCCGGTCAGCTTGAACGAGATCACCTGCGTGATCACCGAGAGCGTCTCGAGCACGAAGATGCCGCCGATGAGCAACAGCAGGATCTCGTGTTTCGTCACGACCGCCACGTAGCCCAGCAGCGCGCCGATCGGCAGCGACCCCACGTCGCCCATGAAGATCGAGGCCGGGTGCGCGTTGAACCAGAGGAAGCCGACGCAGGCTCCGACCATCGCGCCGCAGAGCACGGCGAGCTCGCCGCTGCCCGGCACCGACTGCACCGCGAGATACTCAGCGATGCGTGCGTGCCCCGCCACATACGCGATCACCCCGTAGGCGAGAAAGGCGACCATCGAGGGGACGCTCACCAGCCCGTCGAGGCCGTCGGTGAGGTTGACCGCGTTGGAGGCCCCCACGATCACGAGCACCGCGAAGGGGATGTACCAGCCCCCGAGGTTCGGCAGCAGCTCCTTGAAGAAGGGGAGCGAAAGTGTGCGCGGCAGCCCCACGACGTCGAAGAGGATGAGCGCGGCGAGCGTCGCCACCGCCAGCTGCAGCGGAAACTTCCAGCGCGCACGCAACCCCTTCGCGTCGTTGAGGATCACCTTGCGGTAGTCGTCGATGAAGCCGATCAACCCGAAGGCGATCATCAGCCCGAAGGCGATGAGCACGAACGGGTCGAGGAAGCGCGCCCAGAGCAACGCCGAAACGAAGACAGAAAAGCAGAGCAGCAGCCCGCCCATCGTCGGCGTCCCGCGCTTGTCCATGTGAGTGACCGGCCCGTCGTCGCGCACCGTCTGCCAGAACTGCCGGCGCGCGAGAGCTCGGATGACCGGCTTGCCCAGGAGAAAGTAGAGCGCCATCGCGGTGAAGGTCGCCATCAGCATGCGGAAGGTGATGTACCGCACGACGTTGAAGCCGATGAAGACGTCCCGCAATGGATAGAGCAGATAGTAGAACATCCACGCCCCTTTTCGTTCAGCCCGTTCCGATCCGTCGTTTGAGATGGTCGACGACGCGCTCCATGCGCACCCCGCGCGAGCCCTTCACCAGCAGGATATCGCCCGCCGCGAGCTCCGCCTCCAAGAGCGGCGCGATCGCCTCCGCGTCGGGCAGCACGCGCACGCGCTCGGCATCGAGCCCCGCCGCACGCGCCCCGTCGGCGAGTGCCGCCGCGTGCGATCCGCACGCGAGCAGCTCCTCCACGCCCAGGCGCGCCGCATCGCCACCCACCTGCCGGTGGAGCTCCTCCGCAGCCGCGCCGAGCTCGAGCATCTCACCCAGCGCCGCGACGAAGCGACCCGCGCGCCGCGCCGCGCCCACGGTGCGAAAGGCGGCGCGCATCGACTCGGGGTTCGCGTTGTATGAGTCGTTGATCACGCAGACCCCGTTGGACAGCTGCACGCGCTCGAAGCGCATCGCCATCGGATGAAAATCCTCGATGCGCCCCGCCGCCTCCTCCGGATCGACGCCGAGCGCGATCCCGATGCCGACGGCGGCGAGCATGTTCATGACGTTGTGCGCGCCGGGGACGGCGAGCTGCGCGGCGATCTCGCGTCCGGCGGCGGCGAAGCGCACGCGCATCGACTGCAGATCGTCGCTCTCCATGTGCAGGAAACGCACGTCCGCGTCGTTCTGCATCCCGAAGGTGATCCGCGGCCCGCGGTGTCGCTTCGCCATGCGCACGACCAACGGATCCTCGGCGTTGACGATCGCCGTCGCCTCCGGCGCCATCGCCGCGAAGAGCTCCCCCTTCGCCTCGGCGACCGCCTCGATCGTGTGCAGCCGCTCCAGGTGCGCGGCGGTGACGTTCGTAATGAGGCCGACGTCGGGGCGCGCGATCGTCGTCAACCGGTCGATCTCGCCGGGGGCATTCATCCCCATTTCGAGGACGGCGGCGCCGTATTCGTCGCGCCAGCGCAGGGCGGTCAGCGGCAAGCCGATGAGGTTGTTGAAGTTCCCCTCGGTCTTGAGCACCGGCCCCAGCGAGGCGAGCGCGGCCGCCGTCATCTCCTTCGTCGTCGACTTTCCGTTGCTCCCGGTGATCGCGATGCAGGGGACCGCGAAGCGGCTCCGCCACCAGGCGGCGAGATCTCCCAGTGCGACGACGGTGTCGGACACCGCGACCGCACACGCCCCGTCCGGCAGCTCCGCCCCCTCGCGCACGAGTAGTGCTGCCGCCCCCTTCGCGACCGCGTCGTTTAAAAACGCGTGCCCGTCGAAGTGCGGGCCGGCGATCGCAACGAAGAGCGCGCCCGGCTCGAGCGTGCGCGTGTCGGTACCGACGCCGGTGCACGGCTTCCCCGCGCGCCCGATCCGCCGCCCGCCCGTCGCCTCGATGATTTCGTCGATCGTCACACGCATCGTGTTATCCGTTCAGACACTCCGCGAGGACCTCGCGGTCGTCGAAATGCCGTTTCGTCGTGCCGATGATCTGATAGTCCTCATGCCCCTTCCCCGCGACGACGACGACGTCGCCCAGGCGCGCCGCGCTTGCAGCGCGCTCGATCGCACGGCGACGGTCGAGCTCCACCTCGTACGGACACCCCCCCGTCATGCCGGGGAGGATCGCCTCGACGATCGCGCTGGGTTCCTCCGTGCGCGGATTATCGCTCGTGACGATCGCGCGGTCGGCGAGGCGCGCAACGACAGCGCCCATGAGCGGGCGCTTCGCGCGGTCGCGGTCGCCGCCACAGCCGAAGACCACGATCAGCTCTCCGCCCTCCTCCACCAGCTCGCGCGCATGCGTCAAAACATTCTCGAGCGCGTCGGGGGTGTGCGCGTAGTCAACGAGCGCGAACACCCCACGCTCGTTGGCCACCGCCTCGAAGCGCCCGGGGACGGTCGGCACGCGGCCGACCGCGCGCGCGATCGTCTCGGGTTCGATGCCCAGCGCGTGTGCCGCCGCGGCGGCCGCCAGGACGTTCTGCGCGTTGAAACGCCCACAGAGTTTCGAGCGCACCGCGATGCGCGCGCCCGGCAGGACGATCGTCATCGCCAGCCCTGCCGCGTCGGCGACGAGTTCCTCGCCGCGCACCTCGGCGCCGAAGCCGAAGCCAAAGCGCAGCATGCGCACCGGGCAGCGCGCTACCAGCTGCGCGCCGTACGGATCGTCCGCGTTGATCACCGCCGTCGCCTTCGGCTTGCCGCCGGCGGCGAGCAGTTCCTCGAAGAGGATTGCCTTCGCGGCAAAGTAGGCCTCCATGTCCCCGTGGTAGTCGAGGTGCTCCGGGGTGAGGTTCGTGAAGATAGCGCAGTCGAAGCGGCAGCCATCGACGCGGCGTTGTACCAACGCGTGCGAGCTCACCTCCATCGCACACGCGTCGGCGCCGCCGTCGTGCATGCGCGCGAGCAGGCGCATGAGCTCCACCGACTCGGGCGTGGTGTGCGGCGCCGGTTCGGTGCGGCCGTCGAAGCGATAGGCGATCGTCCCCACCACGCCCGGGCGCGCCCCCGCCTCGGCGAGGATCGCCTCGACGAGATAGGTGATCGTCGTCTTGCCGTTCGTCCCGGTCACGCCGACCGTGCGCATGGACGCCGTCGGATCGCCGAAGAAGCGCCGTGCCATCAAGGCCATCGCGCGCCGCGCGTCCGGGACGACGACGTTCGCACATTCCGGCGGGAGGTCGCAGGCGCGCTCCGAGACGACGACGACGGCCCCGCGCCGCGCCGCCTCCGCGGTAAAGTCATGGCCATCCACGTGCGCCCCGCGCAGGGCAAAGAAGCAGCCGCCCGGCTCGACGGCGTCGGCGCGGAAGACCACGTCGCAGACCGCCGCCGTCATGTCGCCGCGGCAGGATTCCGTCTCGATTCCCTCGATGAGCTGTGCGAGCTGCATCACACTATCCCGTTCTCTACAACACCGGTTGAAAACGCACCGTGCACTCGGACCCCGCTTCCACCACGCTCCCCGGCGCGGGGCGCTGGCTCGCCGCGAGCCCGCTCCCCTCGAAGCGCCAGTGAATATCCGCATCGCGCGACGCCTCGAGCACCCCGCGCATCGTCAACCCCGCGAAGTCGGGCAGGCGCCAGGAGCCCTGCGTCTCCTCCACCAGGGCGAGCTTGGCACGCCGGAACGCCTCGCGGTCGCGTTTGACGACCGTCGGAATCTCGTGCTGCACCGCCGGCGGCGGGAGCTGACGCCGTACCTCCTCGGAGGACGCCACGGTCACCGCCGGAACCTTGCGGTAGTGCAGCACCTCCTCCACGATCGTGCGAAAGAGCGGCGCCGCCACCTGTCCGCCGTAGTAGAAGGTCCCGCGCGGTTCGTCGATGCCGACGTAGACCGCGATGAGCGGATCGTCGGCCGGCGCGAAGCCGACGAAGGAGGAGTAGTAGCACCCCTTCGCGTAGCCGCCGGTCGTCGCGTCCGCCTTCTGCGCGGTGCCGGTCTTGCCCGCCACCGGATACTCGAAGCTCGCCGCGAGCGTCCCCGTCCCATCCTCCTCGACGACGCGCTTGAGCAGCGTTGTCATCAGCGCCGCCGTCTCGGGGCGGATGGGACGCGAGACGACCTCCACCGCGCGCTCCTCGATCACGCCCCCCTCCTCGCCCAGGACGCGGCGCACGATGTTCGGGCGCAGCAGCCGCCCGCCATTGGCGATCGCCGCGAAGGCCATCGTCATCTGCAACGGCGTCGCCGCGATCCCCTGCCCGAAGGCAATCGTCGCGAACTGCAGCGGCGACCACCGATCGTGCCCGGTGAGGATGCCGCCCGACTCGCCGGGGAGCCCCAACTCGGTGCGATTGCCGAATCCGAAACGACGGATCGCGCGCTCGACGACGGCGGGTTCCATCCGGCTTTCGATCTTGTAGGCCCCGATGTTGCTCGAGACCTTCACGATGTCGGCGACGGTCAGCTTGTTCTGCGGGTGCGCGTCGCGAACGATATCGTCGCCGATGCGGATCCGCCCGTTCTCGCAGTCGAGGATCTCGTCCGCCGTCACGACCCCCGCGTCCAGCGCTGCGGCCACGACGATGACCTTGAAGGTCGAGCCGGGCTCGTAGGCATCCGCGATCGCGCGGTTGCGCCAACGCGAGAGCGCGTAGGAACCGTAGTCGTTCGGGTCGAAGGTCGGCCGGTTCGCCATCGCCAGCACATCGCCGGTACGCACGTCGACGACGATCGCCGTGCCACCCGCCGCATGCGCCTCCTTCACGCCGCGCGCGAGCTCGCGCTCGACGATGAACTGGAGCGTCCGGTCGATCGTGAGCTCGACGTCGGCGATGCCGGGCGCCTTCGTATCCGCCGGAGAGAGGTAGAGGTGCCCGCGCGCATCGCGCTTGAAGACTCCCGCGTTCGTCCGGCTCGAGAGCTGCTCGTCGAGGGCAAGTTCCACGCCCCCGAGCGGCTCCGCGTCGAAACCGACCGCACCGAGGACGGTCGCCGCGAGCGTCTTGCCCGGATAGGAGCGGGAGCTCTCCGGCATCACCGAAACGCCCTCGAGCCCCAGCTTCTCCACCGCCTGCGCCTCTCGCTCCTCGACGCGGCGCTTCACCCAGATGAACTTGCGGCGCGAACTGAGCCGATCGAGAAGGCGGCGCCGGTCGACGTGCAACAGGCGCGCGAGCTCGTCGGCCGCCTTCACCGGCTCGGTGACGCGCAGCGGGTTCGCGTAGATCGAGGGGACCTGGACGTCGATCGCGAGCTCGCGCCCAGCGGCGTCGAGGATCTTGCCCCGGTGGGTGCTGCGGCGCACCGCGGTGCGATACTGGCGCAGCGCCACGCGCTCGAGCTGCGCGTCGTCCTTTAGCTGGAAGCTCACCGCGCGGATCGCGAGCACGGCGAAGCAGACGGCGAAGCAACCGCCGACGACGAAGAGCCGCTTACCGCTGCGCACGGCCTCCGTCCGCTCCGCTTTTCGAAACCGAGGCACCCCTCCGCCCCCTTCCCTTTCCTACGGCACACCCGCCGGCGGGACGACGGGAGGCGTTTTCGCCTCTTGTCGCGCGCCGACGAAGACGATCTCATCGCCCCGCGGCAGCCGCATGCCGAAGCGCTCGCGCCCGATGCGGGCGAGGCGCTCCGGATTCTTGAGCTCCGCAACCGTCGCGGCGAGCTTGTTGCGCTGCTCCGCCAGCTCCCGCGTCTCCTTGCGCAGCCGGCTGACCTCGTAGCCCAGCTGAATCACCTGGATGCGCGCCCAGACGAAGAGGAGTGCGAGCGCGATGCCGATCGCCGCCAGCCAGACGCCCTGCCGGATATGCCGACGGCGCGCCGTCGCGGACTTGCGCGCGATCGGCTGGCGCCGGACCGCGCCGGCGGTCGGCAGGATGTGCGTGCTGCTCACGACGCGCCCTCCTCGGCGAGACGCTCGAGCACCCGCAGCTTCGCGCTGCGTACGCGCGGGTTTCGCGCCGCCTCCGCCTCACTCGGCGTCACCACCTTGCGACGCGGCAGGCGGAAACCGTCGCGGGCACGCGCCGCGAAGGCACGCTTGGCCCGCCGATCCTCGAGCGAGTGATAGCTGATGACCACCATCCGCCCCCTCGGCCGCAGCCGATCGGGCGCGGCCGCCAGAAACCGATCGATTTCGCCCAACTCGTCGTTCACCGCGATGCGCAGCGCCTGAAAGGTGCGCGTCGCGGGATGGATGCGGCCGCTGCGGCGCGCGAGCATCGTGCGCTCCACGACGGCGGCGAGCGCGCCGGTCGTCTCGATCGGCATCGCCGCGCGGATCGCACGCGCGATGCGCCGCGCGTGCCGCTCCTCGCCGAATTCGAAGATCAGATCGGCGATCGCCTCCTCGGAGAGACGCGCGAGCAATTCGCGCGCGTTCTCGCCAGCCGAGGGATCCATGCGCATGTCCAGCGGCGCGTCCTGCCGAAAGCTGAAGCCGCGCCGACCCGCATTCAGCTGAAAACTCGAGACCCCGAAGTCGGCGACGATCCCGTCGACGGCATCGACGCCGGCGACATCGAGCAGCTCCGCCAGGTCGCCGAAACGTCCGCGCAGAAGCCGGCATCGATCGCCCATGCGCGCGAGCCGTTCGCCGGCCGCCGACAGCGCCTCCGGATCGCGATCGATTCCAATGAGCTGTCCATCCGGCGCGCTGCGTTCGAGGATGGCCTCCGCGTGGCCGCCGCCGCCGACGGTCGCGTCGACATAGCAGCGGCCCGGCTCCACGCCGAGCCACGCGAGCACCTCCTCGAGCATCACCGGCGCGTGAAAGGCGTCGGACGCCCCACCGCGCTCGGTCATGACGGCGCCCCCTCCGGCGCGCCCTCGCCGACGAAGCTCAGCAGCGCCTCCTCGACGGTGGCGTAGACCTCCTCCTCCAGCCCCATCGCCCGCATGATCGAACGGATGTAGCCGTTGGCGGCGGCCATCTTCAAATCGCCCCCATCGCACTGAAATTCGATAATGCGTTCGGCGATGCGCCGGACGAGGCGGTAGTCGAGGTGCTCCAAACTTGAGAGGTTGAGGACAACGTTGTGCCGTTCACACCGCGAGAGGGAGGTGAGGACCTCGTCGAGGACGTGGGCGTTGCGACGAGAGAGCTCGCCGTCGACGCCGACGACCGATACGTTGTTGAACTGTTGAACCTCGAACATAGGCTCCGTCCGTTGCGCGTCGCTCGCGCGCCCTGCGTTATCCGCGCCTTCCGGACCAGGGCGGGCAAGCGCCGAGCAACGACGCTACAGGCCGAGGTCCGCCAGCCGACTCCCCATCCCCTCCAGCGTCTCCTGCGCGGTGGCGAAGACCGCCTCCCAGCGCTCGCGCGACCAGACCTCGAAGCGCCGGGTCATGCCGACGATGACGACCTCGCGGTCGATCGTCGCGTACTCGCGCAGCGTCGGCGGGATGAGGATGCGTCCCTGCTTGTCGATGGGACACTCCCCGGCCGCCGAGATGAAGACGCGCTGGAGCGCCTTGACCTCGTCGAGGAACTGCGGGAGCGAGCCGACCTTGCGCTCCAGCTCCTGCCACTCCGTCACCGGGTAGGCCCAGAGGCAGCCGTCGAAGTTCGTGAGGATCACGCGCTCGTCGTAGGTCGAAGCGAGGATCTCCCGAAAACGGGAGGGGACGGAGAGCCGCCCCTTCGCATCGATCTGATGGTGATAACGCCCACGAAACACGAGGAATCCTCCACGGTTAGGGAAATCATCCCACTTTTTCCCACTTCATGGGACGTTAACGAAAAGGGGTGCGATCCGTCAAGGACTCTTTGCTTGTAATTGCTTGAAAAGACGGGGTTTTTTGGCTTTCGCGCACTCGTTTGACGCTTAAAAAAAGAGGCCCCAAAACGGGCCTTTGTCGCATAAAGTAAAAGCGTTCCATTGAACTGCATTGTAACTCCTTGTTTATAAAGGATATTTAAAAACCCCCTTTTTCTGAACCCTTGAATCCAAGCAGATGATTGTGTAGCAGCACTCTCCGGGAGGTTCGGTTTTCAAAGATCGAAGCAGAAAGGATTTCCGCATGAACTACATCGGATATCGTTGTCTAGCAAGCATTTCCGAGCGATCGATGAATCCCCCTTACAGCGGTGTGGCGATGTGCTACGATAAGAGCGATGCGCGCTCAGACCGCCGCCCCGCCGCTCCCACTCATCCTCCTCATCGTCCTCCTCGTGGCATCGCTCGTCCTCGCCTGCGACTTCTTCCTCCTCCCCCGCTCGCTCGTCGCGGGCATCGTCGTCATCCAGATGGGCGTCCTCGTCGCCCTCCCGCTCGCGATCCTGCGCATCGCCGGCTACTCGATCCGGCGCTTCCTCCCCAGCGCCCATCTCGACGCCAAGGCGCTCGTCGTCTCGCTCATCGCGACACTCGGCCTCGCCGTCCTGCTCGCCTACCTCCAAGCGGCCGGCGTCCAGACGATGCCGCTGATCCACAAGCTGCTCCACCGCCTTCAGCCGATCATGACAGTGCACGGCTGGAACGATTTCTTCGCCAAGCTCCTCCTCCTGGGACTCATCACGCCGATCTGCGAGGAGCTCTTCTTCCGCGGCATCATCCAGGCCGCGCTCTGGCAACGCATCGGTCGCTTCCCAAGCGCGCTGCTGACCGCCGCCCTCTTCGCGATGATGCACGCGATCACCTTTGAGCCGCATCTCTACCTGCTCCTGGGATTACTGCTCGCGTGGATCTTTGCGCGGACGGGATCGATCCGCACGACGATCGCCTGTCACGTCGTGAACAACACGTGGGCGCTGGCAAACGGTGTGCGCGGCTTTCGCGTACCGCTCCCGGACGCCCCGCCCTGGATCGATCTCTTGCTCATCGGGAGCGCGGCGCTGGCACTCGTCGCCGGCCTCATGTGGCTCGGTGTCGCTTCCATGACCGCAACAGGAGCATCCCCAGCAGAAAGACCGCCGTCGCGATGACGAGGACCACGCCGTCGGCAAAGCCGAAGGGTTTTTCCAGCGGCACGGCGAAGCCACGGGCGTGGTTGAGGAAGGTCCAGCAGTTGTTGAGGAAGTGGCAGAGGATCGGCGCCCAGAGCGTTCCCGTCAGCGTATAGACCCCGCCGAGCAGAAGCCCCAACAAGACGTAGAGGTGCAGATACCACGGGTTGCCGTGCAGGACGGCGAAGAGGAGGGCTGCGACGACGAGCGCTGGCATCGTCCCCCAGCGCGCGGCGAGCGAGGTCTGGCAGAAGCCGCGGAAGAAGAGCTCCTCGCAGACCGCCGGAAAGGCGCAGAGCAGGATGAGCTTCCAGAAAAACTCCGCGCGCGAGTCGAAGGCCATCACCCGCGCGAGCGATTCGGCCACGTGCTCCGGCAAGGGGAAGAGGAGCTCGCTCGCGTAGGTGGCATAATCGAGGAGGACGACGGCGCCGAGCGTGGCGATGATGACGAGTGCCATCGTCGCCGCCGACGGGCGCGCGAGCGGCAGCAGCCGCGCACTATCCAGGTGCAGCAGCGCGATGAGGGCGAGCGGCAGTCCCGCGACGAAGAGCAGTTCGTTCACGGCGATGCCGAGCGAAAGGTAATCCGCGCGGAGCAAGAGGTGGACCGGGAGCTGCAGGAGAGCGAGTGTTGCAACCGCGAAGAAGATCAGCGGCGGCGTGGCGTACGTCGCGTGCGGGGCAAGGATCTGTCGCATAAGGCGGTGCATCTATCGGGTGCTCACCACATCATCCAGCGAGCGTCGCGGTGTGACGCGCACCGCCGGCTCCGCCGGGTGGCCGATGGGGAGCATCGCGACGGGGCGCAGCTGCTCCGGGAGTTCCAGGATCTCGGCGGCGCTCTCCTCGCTGAACGCGCCGACCCAACAGGCGCCGAGTCCCAGCGCCACTGCGGTCAACAGCATGTTCTCGACCGCCGCCGCCGTCTCCTGCAGCACGTAGGTGGAGGAGCCGCGCGCGCCGTATTTCTCCTCGGCGCGGGCGAGGTCGGCGCAGACGACGATCGTGACCGGCGCCTGATCGATGAAGCGCTGGTGTCCCGCCTCGGTGGCGAGCCGATGCCGCGTCCGCTCGTCGCGCACGACGACGAAGTGCCACGCCTGCCCGTTGCCCGCCGAGGGCGCGCGTATTCCCGCCTGGAGGAGGGTGTTCAGCTCCTCGTCGGTGATCGGCTGATCGGGATGAAACTGGCGGACCATCCGGCGCTTCTCGATCGTTTCAAAGAGATCCATGGAATCCCCCTCGCCGCAAACCTAGGAGCGGCGCCCGCGGGTGTCAAGCGGGACAAACTATCCCTTGGCATCGCGCGCCCTTCCCCCCTATACTTTTTGCATGCCCTCGGCGCGCCCCCTGCAGCCAGGAGACCGCATCGGCATCGCCGCTCCGGCGAGCCCCTTCGATCGCGCGCGCTTCACGCGCGGGATCGGCGCCCTGCGCGCGCTGGGCTTCGAGCCGGTCTACCGCAACGACATCTTCGACCAGAACCGCTACCTCGCCGGCACCGACGCGCGGCGCGCCGAAGAATTCCTCACCCTCGTGGAGGACCCCTCGATCGCCGCGGTGATGTTTGCGCGCGGCGGTTACGGGAGCCAACGCGTCATCCCGCTGCTAGACGCGGAGCGGATCGCTGCGCACCCCAAGCCGGTGATCGGCTTCTCCGACCTGACCGCCCTGCTCGCCTTCCTGCGGCAGGCGGCAAAGCTACCCACCTTCTACGGGCCGGTGGTCACGCAGCTGGGACGCAAAGATGCCGCGCTCAGCATCGAGATGCTCGGTCGCGCGCTCACCGATGCGGCACCGCTCGGCCCCCTGCCGATGCGCGAAACGCATATGATCAAACCGGGGGAGGCGCGCGGCCCCCTTGGCGGCGGCTGCCTCTCGCTCATCAACTCGAGCATCGGCACCCCCTACGAGCTGCAAACCCACGGGGCGATCCTCTTCCTCGAGGACACCGGCGAGAAGGTTTACGTCCTCGACCGCATGCTCACGCAGCTGAAGAACAGCGGAAAGCTGGCGCGCGCGGCGGGGATCGTCTTCGGCTCGCTCGTCCCCCCCGAGGAGGAGCCGCACGACGTCGAGACGATGATCCGTGACGTGCTCGCCGACTTCCCCGGACCGGTCGTCATGGATTTTCCGGCCGGACACACGACCGACTTCGTCACGCTGCCGCTGGGATGCACGGCGTCGCTCATCGCACCGGCGGAGGGATCGCCGCAGCTCTCCATCACGGAAACGCACTTCGCCGGCGGAAAGGATTGAGGACGATGGCCGTAAAGAACAAACGGATCGACAGCGCCTTCGAGAAGGCGATCGCCGAGGGGGTCTTCCCCGCCGCCGACCTCGTCGTCGGCAAGGGGGGGCAGCTCTGCTACGAGGGGCAGTACGGCGCGGCGCGCAGCTACACCTGCTTCGACATCGCCTCGCTCACCAAGCCGGTTGCGACGGCGACGATCGCGATGATACTCGTCGCCGAGGGGCTGCTCAAGCTCGACGACACCGTCTACCAGTGGCTCGGCGGCGCGCGCCTCCCCGAACACCGGAAGACGACGGTGCGTATGCTCCTCGACCACACCGCGGGCCTCCCCGACTGGCAGCCCTACTACCGCGAGCTGCCGCTCAGTCTCGTCGGCACCGATGCGGGACGGCGCATGCTGCTCGCCGAGTGCTTCAACGAGCCCTACGTCAATCCGCCGGGAAAGAAGACGCTCTACAGCGATATCGGCTACATCCTGCTCGGCCAGATCCTCGCGCAGGCGGGGGGCGCGACGCTCGACGCCCTCTTCGCGCAGTATGTCGCGCGGCCGCTGAACCTCACGAATACCTTCTTCATTCGCTCGATTGGGGCGCCGGTGCAGGACACCGCACGGCGCACGACGACGACCGCCGAGCAACACGTCCCGACGCGTGCGGCGGGCAAGCGCACGAAGGAGTTGCCGGAGCGCCACCGCCGCTTCGCGCCGACCGAGGACTGCCCGTGGCGCGAGCGCGTCATTCACGGCGAGGTCCACGACCAGAACGCCTACGCGCTCGGCGGGGTGGCGGGGCACGCCGGCCTCTTCTCGACCGCCGCCGACCTGCACCGCTTCCTGGTCGCGCTGACCGACGCGCGCGAGGGCAAGGGGCGCTGGCTCTCGCAGGAGGTCGTGCGTACCTTCCTCCCCGACGCGCGCACCAAACCCGAGGGCGAGCGCTTCGTCCTCGGCTGGAACCGACCGTCGAAGCGCAACTCCGCCTCCGGAACACACTTCTCCGCGAACAGCATCGGACACCTGGGCTACACCGGCTGCTCGATCTGGGCCGACCTCGCCGAGGACTTCTGGATCGTTCTGCTCACCAACCGCATCCATCCGGCGACGACGAACCAGAAGATCGCCGCCTTCCGCCCGCAGATCCACGACCGGATCTACTCGGAGCTAATCGCGAAGGGGTGAGGAACGGGCAGACCCCGATTTCGCTTGCGATCCCCGCGGGGGTGGACTAATACCTAAATAACTTCAATAGGTTGGAGGATTGATGCCGAAGCTCCCGAAGGGGCGTGGCGAGCTCTTCATGAGCCCCGATCCCGATGCGATGCGCGCGCACTTTCGCCGGAAGAGCCGCGCGCTCGTCGACAAGACGATGTCGGTACACGATGCGGTCGAACACTTCGTGAACGACGGCGACTACCTTGCCATCGGCGGCTTCGGCGGCGTGCGCATCCCCACCGCAGCGCTCCACGAGATCGTACGCCAAGGGCGTAAGAATCTGGGACTCGCCGGCCATACCTCCACGCACGACTTCCAGATCCTCGCCGCCGGAGAGTGCTTCGACCGTTGCGATGCCGCCTATATCGTGGGGCTCGAGGCGCGCGGTGTTTCCCCCAACGCCCGGCGCTACATGGAAAGCGGCCGGGTCCGCGTCACCGAGTGGACGAACGCGGCGCTCACCTGGCGGTTGAAGGCCGCGGTGCTGGGCGTCCCCTTCCTCATCGGCCGGCAGATGCTCGGCACCGACACGTTCGTGGAGAGCGCGGCGAAGACGATTGCCTGCCCCTTCACCGGCAAACGCTTCGCGGCCTACCCGGCGCTCTCGCCCGACGTCGCGGTCATCCACGTGCACGAGGCCGACCGCTTCGGCAACGCCGCCATCCGCGGGGTGACGATCGCCGACGAGGACCTCGCTCGCGCCGCCCAGCACGTCATCGTCACCGCCGAACGCATCGTCAACACCGAACGCTTCCGCAACGACCCACACATGGTCCAGATCCCCTACTTCTGCGTCGACGCGGTCTGCGAGGCACAATTCGGGAGCTATCCGGGCAACATGCCCTTCGAGTACTTCTCCGACGAGGAGCACCTGCGGGAGTGGCTGACCGTCGAGCGCGATGAGGCCGAGTTCGAAAAATTTTTGAAGCGCAATATCTACGACTGCAAAACGTTCGACGACTATCTCGCGCTCCACGGCGGCGCGAAGCGGATGGAGGAGCTGCGCAAGCTCGAGTTCCTGGAGTAGGGACACGCGATGACAAAGACGATCGACGACAACCCGATGGAGCTGATGATCTGCACGGCGGCGCGCGCCCTCCCCGACGGCACCTCGGTCCTCGTCGGGACCGGCGCCCCCTGCGCCGCCGCGATGCTCGCGCAGAAGACGCACGCCCCGAACCTGCTGATCATGTTCGAGGCGGGGGGCGTGGCGCCGGAGCTGCCCACGATGCCGGTCTCGGTCGGCGACTCGCGCACGACCTGGCGGGCGGTGATGGCGAGCTCGATGACCGAGACGATGGCGATGACCGCGCGCGGGATGGTCGACTTCGCCTTCCTGGGCGGCGCACAGATCGACCGCCACGGCAACCTCAACTCGACGGTCATCGGCGACTACGCTCGCCCCAAGGTGCGGTTCCCCGGCAGCGGCGGCGCGAACGACCTGGCGACGAACTGCTGGCGGACGATCGTCGTCACCCCGCACGAGAAGCGCCGCTTCGTGAAGCGCGTCGACTTCGTCACCTCGCCCGGATACCTCTCCGGCGGCGATGCGCGCTGTCGGGCGGGGCTCCCGCCCGACAGCGGACCCTTTCGCATCATTACGAACCTCGCGGTGATGGGCTTCGCAAACCCCGAGCGACGGATGCAGATCGAATCGCTCTCGCCGGGAGCGACGACCGACGAGGTCCAGGCGAACACCGGCTTCGAATTGCTCGTCGCCAGCGATGTGCACGAGACCGAAGCACCCTCACGGGAGATGCTTGAAATCCTGCGCCACGACGTGGATCCGCAGGGATACATCATCGGGAGGACATAGATAATGTTGTCATTCTGAGCAAAGCGAAGAATCCGCCGCGCAAAAGCACCGAAGATTCTTCGGCTCACGCCTCAGAATGACAGACAGGATGCCACGATGAAAATTCACATGCTCGGTATCGGAGGAACCGGGATGGCCTCGCTGGCGGGGCTCTTGGTGAGCGCGGGGCACGCGGTGACCGGGAGCGACGGGCCGCTCTATCCGCCGATGAGCGAGCAGATCGCCGAGCTCGGGATCACCCCCTTTGTGGGATACGATGCCGCGCACATCGACGCAGCGGATCCGGAGCTCGTCATCATCGGTAACGTCATCCGGCGCGACAACCCGGAGGCGCAGGCGGCGATGGCGCATGGCCTCCCCGTGCAGTCGATGCCCGGCGCCATCGAGGAGCTCTTCCTCGCCGAGCGCACGCCGATCGTCGTCGCCGGAACGCACGGCAAGACGACGCTCACCGCCCTCATCGCCTGGCTGCTGGAGAGCGCACGCCAGAACCCGGGTTTTCTCGTCGGCGGGATCCCGAAGAACGTCGGCCGCAGCTTCGCGCTTGGCGCACCCCCTTACTTCGTCATCGAGGGGGACGAGTACGACAGCGCCTTCTTCGACAAGGGGCCGAAGTTCCTCCACTACCACCCGCAGGCGCTCGTCCTCACCGCGATCGAATTCGATCATGCCGACATCTACGCCGACGTCGAGACGATCGTCGCATCGTTTCGCCGCCTGATCGGCGCGATGTCCTCCGAGGGGCTCATCGTTGCCAACGGCGACGACGAACGCGTCCGCGCGCTCGTGCGCGAGGCCCCCTGCCCCGTCGTCACCTACGGGCTGGGACGGACGGTCGACGTACGTCCGGAGGGAATCGCCCCCTCCCCGGAGGGGACGCGCTTCACGCTCGCCGACTGCGGAGGCGAGTTCCTCCTCCCGATGTGGGGGGAATACAACGTCCTCAACGCGACCGCTGCGCTCGCACTCCTCTCACGCACGGGGATCGCGGCCGAAGCGCTGCGGGCGGGGCTCGCTGCCTTCGCCGGCGTGCGGCGCCGGCAGGAGACGATCCTCGACGAACGCCGCGTGGCGCTCATCGACGACTTCGCGCACCACCCGACGGCGGTGGGAAAGACGATCGCCGCGATGCGCGAGCGCTTTCCCCATCGCCGCCTCTGGGCGATCTTCGAGCCGCGCTCGAACACCTCGCGGCGCAACGTCTTCCAGCAGGAGTTCACGCGCGCGCTTGCGAACGCCGACCGGGTGATCATCGCCGACGTCTATCGGGCCCAAGGGATCCCGGCGGCGGAGCGGCTCGACGTCGAACGCATGGCCGAGGCGCTCACGCGCGGCGGCGTGGAGGCACACCACATCTCCCGGACCGAACACATCGTCGAATTCGTCCTGCGCGGGGTCGCCGCCGACGACGTCATCCTCGTCATGTCCAACGGCGCCTTCGACGGCCTGGTGGGCAGGCTCGCCGCCGGCATCGACAAACGGCGCATCGTCGAGGACGAGGCGGCGGTGAAACCGGCGAGGGTCCCCCGATGAATCCACGGCCGACGCGACGGGGAGGCAGCGTCCGGCGCTTCCGGCACTTGATCGCCATCGGGGCGCTCGTCGCCGGCTTCGTCAGCACGTCTGTCTGGATCATCAACTCGTCCGCGGCACTCCGCCACGCGCTGACGATCGCCAACGCCCGTTCGCCCTGGACCGTCGCCGTCGGCGATTTCGAGTGGAGCCCGCTGCGCAACACCATCCACCTCGAGACGGTCGCGGTCGAGCACCCGGCGGAGGGCAAGCGCATCGACGTCGAACGCGTCGACCTCTCCTACCGGCCGCTCGGTTTTCTGCGCGGCAAGCTCGTCATCGATGAGCTCACCGTCGAGGGGGTGCGCCTCGTGCTCCCCGCCGCGGCGCGGGAGGAGCGCGAGCCGAAGAAGCGCCGGCGCATCGACCTCGCGCGCCTCATCCTCTTGCGCAGCCTGGAGATCCAGGAGGGGACCGTCCAGGATGTGGCGATCGGCTTCGGCGAGGCCGGGGCGATGCGCACCGACACGATTCGCTTCGCCCTCGAGCCCTCGCTCTTCGGCGGCACGACCTTCTCGCTGCAGATCGCCGGCCTGGATGCACAGCGCGGGGGCACGCGCCTGGCCAGCGCGGGGCTGATCGCCCTCTCCACCTCGACGAACCTCAGCCGCTGGACGAACAGCTTCCCCTATGCGAACGCGCTCTCGGGGGAGCTCTCTCTCCAGGGCGCGATGATCTCCGGCTTGCCGATCGAGACGCTCGACGCCGCGCTCCTCTACCGCGACGCGCTCCTCAAGCTCACCGACCTGCGCCTCGCCATCGGCAAACACACGCTCGCCGGCGGTCTTGAGGCAAACGTCGCCGAGGAGCGCTTCGACCTGACGATCGAGATCGACCAGCCGCTTGCGCTGCCGCACTTCGGGCGCGATCTGCGCACGCTCGAGACCGCCGGCGCGCTCGGCGGCCGCGTCCACCTCTCCGGCACCGGCTTCGACATTCCGAAGAGCAGCGGGCGCGGCGAGGTGGCGCTCACCCACCGCTTCGACGCCGATCCGGAGGCGCCGATCGCCGTCGAGAGCGCCGTCTCGTGGCGCGGCGGCGTGCTCGCGCTCGAGAACGCGCGCGCGCGCCTGGGCGAGGGAACGCTCGCCGTCGCCGGGACGATCGATATTCCGCACAAGCGCATCGCGCTCACCGCCGAGGGCGAGGGCGTCCCGATCGGAGCGATCTTCGGAAAGTTCAAGAACCCGCACCTCGCACGCATCTTCGGACGCGCCGACGTCGAGGGATCGTTCACCGGATGGGGAAAGGACTTCCGCGCCGAGGTCGCCGGGACCGTCTTCGACGGCGGCTGGCAGCCGATCGTCGCGGAGCGCATCGCCGTCGAGCTCGGCGCCACCTACGACGAGCTCACCCTCGTCGGCGACATCTTCACCGGCGAGGAGAAGACGGGGCACGCCGACCTCGTCGTCCAGTTCGGCGGACGGGGTGCCGACGGCACGCGATCGAAGCGCTTCACGCTCGACGCGCAGGTGACGAAGCACCCGCTGCAGAAGACGCTCGCCACCTATGACCTGGCCGGGAACGCGACGGGGCAGATCGCGCTGGCCGGACCCTCGCAGGCCTTCACCGGCGAGGCGACCGTCGCCGTCGAACGCGGAAGCTGGCACGGCGTCCCCTTCGAGGAGGCCGGCGCGCGCATCGGCCTCACGCGTCGGCAGCTCGTCTTCGACGACCTGCGCCTCATCCCGCAGGGGCTCGCCCCCCTGGCGCTCCCGGGGACGATCGTCGCCGATCTCCCGGATGGGCGCCTCGAGCTCACCGGCGAACCGCGCCCGGGCCTGCGCCTCGACGCGACCTACGCCTACGCCGGCAAGCGGTGGACGATCGACGAGATCACCTGGGGCGACGAGGCGGGCGGCGCGCTGCGCGCGACGGGCCGCTTCACCGCCGGCGGGAGCGTCGACCTGCACATCACCGGGGCGGCGGACTTCGCCGCGATCCGGCCGCTGGCGGTGCGCGTGCTCGACGGGCGCGGCCCCTTCGAGATCGACCTGCGCGCGACCGGACAGACGAGCAACCCGCGGCTGGACGGCTTCATCGCCTTCCGCGAGAGCCGCCTGCTGATGCGACGGCTCGGCCTCTCCGTCGAGGAGGCGAGCGGCGCGCTGCGCTTCGCCGGCTCGCGCATCGTCCTCGACGACGTGCACGCCGAGTCGGGGGGCGGTACCGTCGAGCTCGGCGGCTGGATCGAGCACCGCGGGCTCACCCCCGCCGCCGTCGATCTGACGCTGGACGCCACCTCGATGATCTACCGCTTCCCCGACCGCTCGATGACCGTCGAGTTCGAGGGGCAGCTCTCGCTCGCCGGCGCGATGCCCTCGCCGCTGCTCGCCGGCGATATCACGATCCTCGACGGGCGCTACACGAAGGACTTCAAGATCCTGGAGGTCATCGGCCGCGCGCGCCGCCCCGAGCCGCGCCCCGAGCCGCCGCCGATCGATCCGCGGCTGGAGCTCACCGTCCGCAACAGCGGCGAGATGGAGATCGACAACAACATCGGCAACATCTGGCTGGCGGTGAATATCGACGTCGGCGGCCGCCTCTCCGACCCGGTCGTGGCGGGGGCGATCTCCGTCACCGACGGCGAGGTGCACTACCTGGGCATCAACTTCGACATCACCAAGGGCTTCGTCGAATTCCGCGAGCGCTACGCCGCGCCCTATATCGAGATCCACGCCGAGAATGAGATCAACGTCTACAACGTGACGCTCGCCCTCTACGGCCCGACCGACAACCTGAAGCTCGACCTCGCCGCGACCTCCCCCTCCGGGCCGCTGGAGAAGCGCGACGTCGTCTCGCTCCTCATCTTCGGCGTCACCGAGCAGGAGCGGCTGGAGGCGGCGGAGCGCACGGGGGGACGCTACACGGCGGGCATGGTGGCGCAGTCGATCTCCGGCGTGCTCGAGCGCCCGGTGACGAAGTTCACGAAGCTCGACGTCTTCCGGCTGGAGGCGGCGGAGCCCGGCTCCGAGACGATCTCGCGCGTCTACATCGGCAAACAGGTCTCGGACCGGCTGACCGTCAACCTCTCGACCGACATCGATACCGAGGACGCGGTGCAGACGATCATCGCGGAGTACCTCATCACGGACAACCTGCTGCTGAAGGGGGCCCAGGCGAGCGACGGGGACTCCGAGATCAGCGGCATCATCCGCTTCCGCCTGCGCTAGGCGACGCGAACGACGAACGGATACGGTGATTCTTCGACCGACGACAAGACGGCGCCTCCTCGCGGGCGCGCTGTTGCTGGCGATCCTCCTGCCGGCGGCGCGCGCCGCCGCGGTGCCGATCGCGGAGATCGAGCTCTCCGGCGACTTCCGCGTCTCCGAGGAGGAGATCCGCGAGGTGCTCCCGATCGAGGCGGGCGAGGCGTTCACGCTCGAGAAGCTCGACATGGCGGTGGGGTATCTGCGTCGCTGGGGGATCTTCGACACGATCGCCGCGAGCCCCGTGATGACCCCCGACGGCGTCATGATCGACTTCGTCCTCGACCAGGCGACGATCGTCGCCCTCATCGACATCACCGGCAACTACCCCTTCCTGGAGAACCGCGTCCGCAAGTACTTGAGTCTGCACGCGGGCGACATCTATACGCCGGGGCGCCTCGAGGAGCAGATCGATCGCATCGAGGCCTTCTACAAGCGCCAGGGCTTCGTCGACACGCGCGTCTCCGTGGAGGAGGAGGAGATGCCGGAGGAGGACGGCGTCGCGCTCACCTTCCACATCCGGCGTGGTCACGTCCTGCGCTATCGCACGATCACGATCGAGGGCAACCGCGCCTACCCCGACGGGCGTTTCGTCTCGGAGATCAACACCTACAAGCCCTACTCCGAACGGCGGCTGCGTGAGGCGATCCGGAAGCTGCGCGAGTTCTACCACACCCACGGCTATCCGCGCGCGCGCATCCGCGTCGCGAAGAAGACGATCGACTTCGAGGCCTATCGCGTCGATCTCCTGATCCGCGTCGACGAGGGGCCGCACGTGGCGGTCCGCTTCGAGGGGGCGCCGCACATCAGCCGGCGCATGCTGCGCAAACACATCACCCTCCTGCAGGAGGGGATGCTCGACGATTTCGCGATCGACGCGAGCGCCGACGAGATCCGCCGGCTCCTGGTGGGCCGCGGCTACCCCGACGCACGGGTGCGCTGGGAGAAGGCGGAGCTCCCCGACGGCACGATCGAGATCGTCTTCGTCCTCCAGGCGGGCACGCCGCAGCGGATCAAGCGGCTGCGCTTCGCCGGAACCGAAGGCATCGACGACGACGAGCTGGTCGAAGGGATGCAGAACCGGCAGCGCGGCATCGGCCAGGTCGGGGCCTACCGCCCCGAGGAGGTCGAGGGCGACGACGAGACGATCCGCGAGAACTTGAGACGCGATGGCTACCTCGACCCGACGATCGAGCCCTGGGAGGTGGCGGAGACCGCCGACGGCTACGCGCTGGATGTCACCATCCCCGTCGAACCCGGGCCGCAGACGATCGTCGGCGAGGTCGTCTTCGTCGGCAACGAGGCCTTCTCCGCGGCGGAACTGCTGGGGCAACTCACCGTCCGCCCCGGCAAACCGCTCGACGAGCCGACGCTCCCGGACGAGACGCGGCGGCTGCTCTCCTTCTACGCCGACAACGGCTACCCCTACGCGCAGGCGGCACTGGAGTGGGAAAGCGACCCCGCGAGCGGGCGCGCGATCATCCGCTACCGAATCGATGAGGGGACGCTGGTGCGCATCGGGCGCATCCTCTACCTGGGAGACGTCCTCACGAGCCAGCGCGCCATCCGGAGCGCGATGAGTTTGCACGAGGGCGACCGCTTCAGCTACCGCAAGCTCCTGGAGAGCCGTCTCAACATCCGGCGGCTCGGCCCCTTCGCCTCCGTCGAGATCGAGACGATCGGCCTGAAGGAGGAGCAGCCGATCGTGCACCTACGCGTGCGCGTAGAGGAACGGCGCCCCTTCCACATCGACCTGGGACTGAACTACTCCACCGCGGAGAACCTCACCGGCTCGCTCGCCTTCACGAACGTCAACGCCTTCGGATGGGCGAAGACGAACACGCTCAAGATCACGGCCGGCAAGGACCTCTCGCGCGCCGAGGTCCTCTGGTTCGATCCGCGCTTCATCGGATCGAGCTTCGAGATGTCGACGAACGTCTGGATCCAGTACAAGCGCCGCCCCGCCTTCGCCTACAACCAGATCGCCGGCGCGATGGGGTGGTTTCGCCGCTATCGCCGCATGGGTTTCCTCTTCCGCTACGAGCTGGACCGCAACTACCTCATCGAGGGGGACTCCACCGCCGCGGACGCCGAGAGCTTGCGCAACAACACGCTCTCGCAGATCACGCTCTCGGGGAGCTTCGATTCGCGCAACTCCTTCTCCTACCCGACGAAGGGCTTCTACACGCTCGGACGCATCGACATCTTCAACGAGATCGGCGGCACGCAGGCCAACTTCGTCACCTTCCGCTGGCAGGGGGAGAACGAGGTGACGCCGCTGTCGCGCTTCACGCTCTCCACGCAGCTGCGGCTCTCGCGCATCCTCACAATCGGCAGCAACGTCTCGGTGCCGACCAACGAGCTCCTCTTCCTGGGCGGCGACGACACCATCCGCGGCTACACCGAGGACTCGCTGGGGCCGACCGACGCCACCGGCAAGGCAACCGGTTCGCGCGCCCGTTGGATCTTCAACGAGGAGCTGCGCATCCGGATCTGGCGCGCCCTCTCCTGGGCCTTCTTCTACGACATGGGGAGCTTGGAGAACGAGTTCTCCGACATGGGCTGGAGCACGGTGCGCAAATCGGTCGGCTGCGGCCTGCGCTACACCACGCCGGTCGGCCCGATCCGCGCCGACTACGGCTTCAAGCTTGACCGCGACCCGGGCGATGCGATCGGCCGCTTCCACATCACCTTCGGCTACGTCTTCTGATCGGGGAAACGCGGCGGGGGACTACTTCTTCGTCGTCTTCGATTCATGGTGTCGCTTCTGGACGTCCTCGGGGTTGAGGATGGCCAGCCGCAGCAGCTCCATGTTGATCGGCCTGCCGGCGAAGAAGTCGTCGAAGAACTTGTTCGCCGCGTAGTAGAAGAGCCCGATCATGTTGACCTGCTCCAGGACGAACTGCGCGCGCCGCTGCTCCTCACCGGAGAGCTGCACCTTCGCCTCGGTCGCCTTCGCGCGCGTGCGCTCGATGGTGGTGATCGCGTCTGTGATCGTGCGCTGGATGCCGGAGAGGAAGTCGTGCAGAACCTTCTTCGGATATATCCGCTCAGCGGCATAGTAATCCTTGCGCGAGCCCTTTACCCAGACCTTGCGCACGAGGTTGTAGTCCTCGAGCATGCGGATGTTGACCGAGACGTTGCTCTTCGAAACGCCGAGCTGGTCGCCGATGTCGTCGAGCGAGAGCGGCTCCTCCGAAATGAAGAGGAGCGCGTAGATCTGGCCGCCGACCTTGCCCACCATCCCCAACAGCGCCGAGGAGACCTTTCCCGCCCCCTGGATGAAGGTCTCGACCGCCTCGTCGAGGGCCCG
>CAYPII010000012.1:0-26778 GCA_964410765.1 uncultured Myxococcales bacterium
CGGGGTTCGGCATCTTCTACATGATGGTAAACGTCGGCGGCTTCCTGGGACCGAGGAACCGATTCTCAAGGAATAGCTACAGGTAGACCGTGAAGGTCCAGCTCATGCGGAGCAGGCCGTCGTCGTCGATGAAGTCCTGCGGCGGCGCGGAGAAGGGGGAAGAGGCGCGCACGGTGCGCATCGCCTCGCGGTCGTAGCTCGAGATCCCGGAGCTCCGAAAGATGAAGAGCTCGGCGAGCTCCCCCTTCGGATCGACCGACACGCCCAGGACGACGTCGACCGACCCACGCGTCACGCGGTTGTGCGCGAAGTGTGCGCGCAGCGACGACTCGGGGCTGAAGGTGATCTTGAAGGCGCGCTTCATGCGCACGAAGTACTCCACGCTGGGATAGCGCAGGACGTTGAGGTAGGTGCGCGCCCCGCGACGGAAGTCGGGATAGAAGTCGTCGGGCGCACGCCCCGCGTCCTCGCCGCGCCGCCGCGCCGCCTTCGGCGCCGGCGAACGGAAGAGGCTCGGCCTGAAGGCCAGCAAACTCTCCGAGCGCATCGCCGACTTTTGCTGCTGCCGCGCGCCCTCGCGCCCCCGTCCCTTGCCGCGCTCGCCCTTCCCCTTCCCCGAGCGCGTCGCCACCGTCTGCTGCTTCACGCTGCTGTCGTACATCCCGAGGAAGTCGGCCTTCTTCGGGCGCCGCTGCACCTTCGGCTCCGCGATGTCGGCGATGCGATAGGGCTTCTCGTCCGGCCGGTTCAGATCGATGGGGAAGATCTCGACGACGCGCTCCTCCTCGAAGGTCGGCGCCCAGAGGATCATTGGCAGGACGATGAGGAGGAGCAGATGGGCCAGGAGGGAGGCCAGCAGAAAGGGCACCAGGTCCGGTCTCTCCTCGCGGATACGCACGGCTCCCTCGCCTTCAGATGGATAGGCCGGCCCGCAGCGGCCGGCCGAGAATCGCGCCGATATAGCGATCGATGATCGCCGCCGAGGGGCGCACATCTTCGCCCCCCGCGACATCCGCCCCGAGCGCCGCCCTGAGCGTCTGCACATCCTCCGCGCGCAGGGAGAGCGCCCTGCCGGCTCCGCGGCAGGCGCGGCAGACGAGGCCTCCGCGCTCGACGTCGAAGGCCCAGCGTCCGGAGGCATCCGCCGCCGCGCCGCAGCCGACGCACGCCTCGAGGTGCGGCTGGTAGCCGCTGCGGGAGAGCCAGGCGAGCTCGAAGGCGAGCGCCTCGTCGGGGGCCGGATCGGCCTGGGCGAGGTGCGCAAGCCAGGCATCGAGCAGCGCGAACTTGTCCGCGGCCGGTTGATGCTCCTGCAGGAAGGCGAGGGCGAGGCCCAGCGCGCGCGTCATCGCTCCGATGCGTTCGAGCGAGCGCAAGGCCCCGTTCACACTCCGCTCGACGAGGGCCTCGTCGATCCGGTCGAGGTCGCTCCCCCGCCGCGCCGCCGTGGTCGCCCGCACCAGCGTTCCCGGCTCGAGCGCCCCGCCGAAGCGGCGCTGTGATCGACGCGCGCCACGCGCTATGCCGCCAGCCCGCCCCCGCTCCTCGGTAAAGAGGGTGACGATCCAGTCGGCCTCGCCGTAGGCGACGCGTTTGAGAACGATGGCCCGCTCGGTTCGCTTCATGGATGTTTATTGTAGCGCCTTCGCCGCACTCCCCGCAACCCCCGTGTCGGCGGCGATCCAACCACCGCCGAGCACCTCCTCACCGTCGGAGAAGACCGCCGCCTGGCCGGGGGCGATCGCGCGGACCGGCTCGTCGAAGCGCACGTTCAGCGTACCCTCCGCCATCGGCTCGAGCGTGGCGGGGGCACCGGCGTGCGTCGAGCGCACCCGGACCGTCGCCCAGCGCCGTTTCGCGTGCGCGGGGTGAACCCAGGTGAGCCCCTCCACGCGCATCGTCGACCGCCACAGCTCCTCGTCGCTCCCGACGACGACGCGGTTGCGCGCCGCATCGAGCGCAACGACGTAGCGGCGCTCGCCGGCGGCAACGCCCAACCCGCGGCGCTGGCCAATCGTGAAGGAATGGATCCCCGGATGGCGCCCGACGACACGCCCCGCGCGATCGACGATCTCGCCGACGCCGGGGAGCCGATCGCCCGCCACCTCCTCCAGGAAGGCGGCGTAGTCATCGCCGGGAACGAAGCAGATATCCTGGCTCTCGGGCTTCTCGTGGACCGGCAATCCCCGATCGCACGCGAGGGCACGGACCTCGTCCTTCGTCGCCTCGCCGAGCGGAAAGCGCAGGCGCGCGAGCTCACGCTGCGTGAGCCGATACAGGAAATAAGACTGGTCCTTCACCGAATCGCTGCTGCGCAGGAGGTGGAAGCCATCGTCGCGCTCAATGATTCGCGCGTAATGCCCGGTCGCCACGTGCGACGCACCGATGCGATCGGCCTCCTGCATGAGCGCGCCGAACTTGAGCGCCTCGTTGCAGCAAATACAAGGCGAGGGCGTGCGACCGGCGAGATACGCCTCGACGAAGGGCTCGATCACGTCTCGGCGAAAACGCTCCGTGCAGTCGACGATATGATGCGGGATGCCCAGCGCTCGGCAGACCACCGCGGCATCGCGCCGATCCTCCGGCGAACAGCAGCTCCCGCGTCCAACACGACGGCAACGAAAGAGGCGCATCGTGACGCCGACGCAGTCGTGCCCTGCCTCGTCGAGCATCGCCGCCGCGACGGAGGAATCGACCCCACCGCTCATCGCGACGAGGACGCTGTTCTTCTGTATCACCATGAAGGTATCAGGAGGAGCCCTTCCGTTCGAGCGCGATGAGGCGCTCGTGCAGCTCCTGGACGCTGCGGCGCAGCCCGTCGATCGCATCGCCGAAGGGGTCGGGAAGCGTTGCGTGTTGCAGGTCGTAGTGATGCTCCCCCTCCTCGTCGACGATCGGCTCGCGGCGATGGACGACCTTGCCGGGTATGCCGACGACGGTGGAGAGCGAGGGAACGTTGTGGATGACGACCGACGACGATCCGATCCGGCTGTCGTGGCCGATCGCGATCGGACCGAGGATGATCGCCCCGGCGCCGACGACGACGCGATCCTCGAGGGTGGGATGGCGCTTCCCCTTGCTCCAGCTCGTCCCGCCAAGCGTCACCCCCTGATAGAGGGTGACGTCGTCGCCGATCTCGGTCGTCTCGCCCACGACCACACCCATGCCATGATCGATGAAGAAACGCTTTCCGATCGTCGCCCCCGGATGGATCTCGATGCCGGTGATCCAGCGCGCGAAGTGGGAGAGCAAGCGCGCGAGGAGCTTGAGCCCGTGTGTCCAGAGCCAATGCGCGAGCCGATAGAGGATCAGCGCGTGGAGCCCCGGATAGCAGAGAACGATCTCCAACTTCGACCGCGCCGCCGGATCGCGTTCGAAGACCATGGCGAAGTCATCCCGGATCGTCGCAAGCAGTCCCATCACATCCTCCGTCGATACAAAAAGGGCTCCGCACCGGAGCCCGCCCTCATGCCATCCCGCCGTGCGCCATCCCCTCTCCTCGGTCGGGGCGACTGGATTCGAACCAGCGACCTCTTCCACCCCAAGGAAGCACTCTAGTCCAGGCTGAGCTACGCCCCGACCGAAGAGACCGAATGGCAGCGAGAGAACTATCCCTGAATCACCGTGAGAAGCTCCTCGAGATCACGCCGAATCTTCTTGAGCGTCTTGTAGCCGACGCGCCCCGCCTCACCACCGGCGGACTCCCCTTCGGCCTGCTCCTCGGGGAATGCCTCGATCTGTCGCGGCGCGCCCTTCTGGGCGGTGGTCGGCACCGGCGCCGGTGCAGCGACCGGCACGGGATCGGCGGCCTCTCCGCGACCCCACTCCCGCAGCCGCTTCCGGGCGCCGTTGATCGTGAAGCGCTCCTCGTAGAGGAGCTGCCGAATCCGGAGCAGGAGCTCCACGTCGCGCCGCTTGTAGAGCCGCTGCCCCGACTTCGACTTCGACGGCTTGATGTCGGGGAACTCCGACTCCCAGTAGCGTAGGACGTAGGGCTTCACCCCCACGATATCGCTCACCTCGCCGATGCGAAAATAGAGCTTGCTGGGAATTTCGATCGACCCCGAATTGTGACTCCTGGCCTTTTCCACCGATCGCCTCCCGCGATGGATGCATCATCCCGTAAATAACTCGATAAATCAAGCTATTGCTCGACACAGTTCATCGTGTGCCTCTCAAGTGCTGCGCGAGCAATCGCCGCAAACCCCTCTATGCGTTCGGGGTCGGCATCGGCGCGGAGGTGATCGCCGGCTCCTCGTCGGCCTGATTCAGCGCCGACTTAAGGACCTGGCTCGGGCGGAAGGTCAGAACCCGCCGCGCGGAGATCTCGATCTCCTCGCCGGTCTGCGGATTCCGGCCGATCCGCGGCCGCTTCTGGCGGACGACGAAGTTGCCAAAGCCGGAGATCTTGATCTTCTCGCCGCGCTCGAGCGTCTCCTTCATCGTGTCGAAGACCAGCTCGACGATCTCCGCCGACTCCTTCTTCGAAAATCCGACCTTCTCGTAGATCTGTTCGATGATATCGGCCTTCGTCATCTCCTCCTCCCTTCTCCCCAGCGCCCGACGCCCCCGGATGGGCCGCCCGGCGTGCGGGGACGTCCCCGTTATCGAAGCGTCGCGCCCAATTCTCGCTGTACGCTCGTGAGTATCCGTTCCATGCCGCAGTCGATCTCGGCGTCCGTCAGCGTTCGGTCGCTGCAGGCGAAGGTCAGCGTCACGCCGATGCTCTTCTGTCCCGCCGGCACGCCCTTCCCCCGGTAGACATCGAAGATGCGCACATCCTCCACGATCTCCACCCCGCTGTTCTGGATCGCCCGCTCCACCTCCACCGCCGGGATGCGCTCGCGCAACACCAGCGCCAGGTCCCGCTCGACGCTCGGAAAGCGCGAGAGCTCCCGATAGGTCGGTACCCGCGCGACGGCGAGCGCCGCCAGCCGCACGAAGTCGAGCTCGAAGAGGAAGACCGGCTGTTCCAGATCCCAGAGCGCCGCCGTCTCCGGATGAAGCTCGCCGACGAAGCCAACGCGCTCATTGCCGATGAGGAAGTAGGCGAAGCGCCCCGGATGGAGGAAGGCCGGCCCCTCGCCGCGCTGAACGATGGCGTCGCCCAACAGGCCCAGCGCCTCGAACAGCGTCTCCACCGCCCCCTTCGCGTCGTAGAAATCGATTGTCTCGGTCGCCCGATCCCATGAGTCGGGACAGCGCCGTCCGGTGAGCGCGCCCGCCACGACCAGCGGCTCCTCGTCTCGCCGTGCGCGGCCGTCGTAGTGAAAGACGCGCTGCAGGGCGAAGTAGCGACCGTCGCGCTGCTGGCGGCTGATGTTCGTGCGCACGACGTCGAGCAGGCCCGGCAGGAGCGTCGTGATCATCACCCCCTGCTCCTGCGAGAGCGGGTTGCTGATGCGGATCGGATGTTCGTCGAGTTCCGCGAAGGGGGCGAGGCGCTCCTCGCTCGTGAAGCTGTAGAGGACCGTCTCCGCGAAGCCGGCATCGGCGAGCGCAGTCCGCGCGCGCAATGCCTCGGCCGACCCGCGCGGCCGACGGATCGAGGCCATGCACATCTGCGGCATCGTCTCGGCGATGGCATCATAGCCGTGCAGGCGCCCCACCTCCTCGACGAGATCGACGGGTCGTTCGATGTCCGGCCGACAGGTCGGGACCGTCACCGACAGGCGGCTTGCGACGGCACCGCGGGAACGTTTCCGCCCCTTCGCCGTCGTCCGCCTGCGGCCGGCGACGCCGAACTGCGCCCGGGCGAGCAGCTTCCGGATCGCCGCCGCCGAGAGCTCCGTCCCCAGGAGGCGGTTGGTCTCGTCGACGGCAAGCGCAATACGCTTCGGGCGCACGCGCCGCGGGTACTTGTCGATGGCGTCCTGCGTCGGCTTCCCCCCCGCGATCTCGACGAACAACTCGGTGAGGCGGCCCAGTCCCTCGGCCACGCCGTTCGGATCGACCCCGCGCTCGAAACGGCGCGAGGAGTCGGTGGCGAGCCCCAGCCGCCGCGCGGTGCGGCGCACGCCGATCGGCTCGAAGCAGGCGCTCTCCAAGAGAACGCTCGTCGTCGAGAGGCGCACCTCGGAGTTCTCGCCCCCCATGATGCCGGCGAGCGCCACCGGGCCCTCGCCATCGCAGATGAGCAGGTCGTCGGGCTCCAGGTGCCGGTCGATGCCGTCGAGCGTCCGGAAGCTCACCGTCTCGCCCGCCGTGCGCACCTCGATGCGCCCGCCGCGGACGAAGCGCACGTCGAAGGCATGCAGCGGCTGCCCCCGCTCGAGCATGACGTAGTTCGTCGCATCGACGATGTTGTTGATCGATCGGATGCCGCAGGCCGCCAACCGCTTGACCATCCAGTGCGGCGAGGGGCCGACCGTCACGCCGTGGACGACGCGCGCCGTATAGCGCGGGCAGCGCTTGGGCTGACGGACGACGACGCGCGCATGGCGCGCGATCTTCCCCGTCCCGCGCGGCGAGCGCACCGCCGGAACGCGGAGGCGCTTACCGGTGATGGCGGCCAACTCGCGCGCCACGCCGACGATCGAGAGGCAGTCGCCGCGGTTGGGCGTGATCCCCAGCTCGAGGATCGCCTCTGAACCGGTGCGCTCGATCGCTTCGACCTCCAGGCCGCTCATGGTGAAGCGGTCCGCGAGGCGTTCGGGCGTCTCCCGAACCTCCACGAAATCCTTCAGCCATTCGAGCGGAACGCGCATTGGAAATACCGTGATTCGTAATTCGTGATTCGTGATCCGAAAATCTTAAAACTGCTCTAAAAATCTTCTATCATTTTCAAAAAAGAGACGGATATCGTTGATCGCGTATTTGAGCATGGCGATGCGTTCGGTCCCCATGCCGAAGGCGAAGCCGCTGTAACGCTTCGCGTCCACCCCCGTCGCCTTGAAGACGTTCGGATCGACCATGCCGCAGCCGAGGATCTCGAGCCACCCCGTTCCCTTGCAGACGCGGCAGCCCGACCCGCTGCAGATCACGCAACGGATGTCGACCTCGGCTGAGGGCTCGGTGAAGGGAAAGTAGCTCGGGCGAAAGCGCACACCCAGCTCCTCGCCGAACATGCGGTGGCAAAAGGCGGCGAGCACCCCCTTAAGGTCGCCCATCGTGATCCCCTGGTCGACGAGGAGGCCCTCGACCTGGTGGAACATCGGCGAGTGCGAGACGTCGTTGTCGCGCCGGTAGACCGCCCCCGGAAAGACGCCGCGGATCGGCGGGCGCTGATGCTCCATGACGTGGATCTGCACCGGCGAGGTGTGCGTGCGCAGCAGCCGGTCGTGCTCGACGTAGAAGGTGTCCTGCATGTCGCGCGCCGGGTGATCGGCCGGGACACCCAGCGCTTCGAAGTTGTAATAGTCGGTTTCGATGTCGGGGCCGACATAGACGGAGAATCCCAGTCCCGTGAAGGTATCGAGGATCTCCTCCTGCACGATCCGCAGCGGATGGAGCCGGCCGGCATGGACGCGACGCCCCGGGAGGGTGATATCGATGCGCCCGGCGGCGAGGCGATCCTCCGTCTCGCGCTGTGCGCGGTCGGAAAGGATGCGCTCCAGCTGGACGGCCAGCTCCTCCTTGAGGACGTTGACCTCACGACCCACGATGGGCCGCTCCTCAGATGAGAGGGAGCCCAACGACTTGAGGACCGCCGTGACGCGCCCCTTGCGACCCAGGTACTTCACCCGACAGGCCTCGGCCGCCTTAGCGTCGGATGCCCCCTCGATCTCGGCGAAGGCCTCCTGCCGCAGCCGCTCGATTTCCTGGAGCAGTTGCTCTTTCATCGGCCCCTGTTCTCACCGCGTGACACGCGACGTTTTACGCGCTCTTCGCCCACTCCACGAGCGCGGCGAAGTCCTCCGGATGCTGGACGGCGATCTCGGAGAGCATCTTCCGATCGATCTCGACCTGCTTCTTCTTGAGCTCGCCCATGAAACGGCTGTAGGACGTGCCATGCTGTTTGGCCGCCGCGGCGATGCGCGTCTGCCACAACCCGCGAAAATCGCGCTTCTTGCGCTTGCGGCCAACATAGGCGTCGAAGAGCGCGTTGTCCACGGCCTCCATGGCCGTCCGGATCAGGCGGCTGCGGCCACCGTAGAACCCCTTGGCCTGCTTGAGCACCTTGTTGCGCCGGCGACGCGCTTTGAACCCGCGTTTGACTCTCGGCATAACCCTTCCTCCTCAGAATCTGTGCAGCAGTCGCTTGGTATCAGCCATTGGGCAGCATGCGCCGGACCTCTTCGAGGTCCGCTTTTGCGACATAGCCCGGCGAACGCAGCCGACGCTTTTGCTTCGTCGACTTGCTGGTCAGGATGTGACGCAGCTTCGAGCGCTTGCGCTTGATCTTGCCCGACTTGAGCGCCTTGAAGCGCTTCGCTGCCCCTCGTTTCGTCTTGAGCTTCGGCATAACCCTCTCCTTGTGCGTGCCCTATTTCTTCTGCGGCACGATCATCATGTGCATCTGACGCCCCTCCTGCTGGGGCATTGACTCGACCTCTCCCAACTCCCCCACTTCCTCGGCCACGCGCTTCATCCGCTCCCGGCCCAGGTTCGTGTGCGCCATCTCGCGGCCGCGGAAGCGGATCGTGATCTTGACCTTGTTTCCCTCCTCGAGGAAACGCTTGATGTGGCGCAGCTTCGTCTGAAAGTCATGTTCGTCCGTCCCCGGACGCATCTTGATCTCTTTCGTCAGGACGATGGTCTGCTTCTTCTTCTGCTCGTGTTTCTTCTTGCTCTGCTCGTACTTGAATCGGCCATAGTCCATGATCTTGCAGACCGGCGGACGCGACTGCGGTGAGATTTCCACGAGGTCGAGACCCGCTTCCTCGGCCCGCTTGAGCGCCTCGCTCGTCATGAAGACGCCCAACTGCTCGCCGTCGGCGTCGATGAGCCGAATCTCGGGAACCCGGATGCGCCGGTTGACGCGGTGCTGTTCCTGCCGCCGATCCCGCCTCGGATCAATTCTCTTGCGCCGTCGAATAAGCCACCCCCTTCTTTCCTCGTGACACGTGACCCGACAAAGTGTTTTCGAATCACGTATCACGTGTCACGTGTTACGTGTTACGTATCACGGTGTGCGTTCTTCGATCTCCTTCTGGATCCGTTCGATGAATGCCGCCACCGGCATCGCCCCCTCGTCGCCCGCGGCGCGCGACCGAACGGAGACGCTCTCCGCCTCTTGCTCGCGCTTGCCGACGACCAGCATGTAGGGCACCTTCTGCATCTGCGCCTCGCGGATCTTGTAGCCCAGCTTCTCGTCGCGATCGTCCACCTCGACCCGTACGCCCGCATCGCCGAGCGCCACCGCCACCTCGCCGGCATAGCCGACGAAGTCCTTCCCCACCGGCACGACGACCGCCTGCACGGGCGCCAGCCACGTGGGAAACGCCCCGGCGTAGTGCTCGATGAGGACGCCGAAGAAGCGCTCGAGCGAGCCCATCAGCGCGCGGTGAATCATGATCGGCTGGTGGCGCTCGCCGTCGCTCCCGACGAACTCCATCCCGAAGCGCTCCGGGAGGTTGAAGTCGACCTGAATCGTCGAACACTGCCAGGCGCGGCCCAGCGAGTCCTTGATCTTGATGTCGATCTTCGGACCGTAGAAAACCCCCTCGCCCGGATCGACCTCGAAGGCGAGGCCCGCCTGCTCCAGCGCCTGCTTGAGCGCCCCCTCCGCCTGCTCCCACGCCTCGTCGCTCCCGACGCGCTTCTCGGGGCGCGTGGAGAGGTAGATGTCGTAATCGGCGAAACCGAACGAGCGCAGGATGAAGAGCGTGAACGCGAGCGTGCGCTGGATCTCTTCCTCGAGCTGGTCGGGACGGCAGAAGATGTGCGCGTCGTCCTGCGTGAAGCCGCGCACGCGCATGAGGCCGTGAAGCACGCCGGAGCGCTCGTAGCGGTAGACGGTGCCGAGCTCGGCCCAGCGCAGCGGCAGCTCGCGATAGCTGCGCAGCTTCGACCGGTACATCGCGATATGGAAGGGGCAGTTCATCGGCTTGAGCTCGTACTCGACTGCGTCGATCTCCATCGGCGCGTACATGCTGTCGCGGTAGAAGTCCCAGTGTCCCGACTGCTTCCACAAATCCAGCCGCGCGATGTGCGGCGTGAAGAGGATCTCGTATCCGTTCTTCCGGTGCTCCTCGCGCCAGAAGTTCTCCATCGTCGTGCGGATGCGCGCGCCCTTCGGCAGCCAGAGGACGAGCCCCGGCCCCAACTCCTCCATCGTCGAGAAGAGCTCGAGCTCACGGCCGAGCTTGCGGTGGTCGCGCTTGGCCGCCTCCTCGAGGAGACGCAGGTGTTCCTCCATCTCCGCCGCATCGGCGAAGGCGGTCCCGTAGATGCGCTGCAGCTGTGGGCGGTGTTCGTCGCCGCGCCAGTAGGCCCCGGCGAGCTTGAGCAGCTTGAAGGCGGCGACGCCGCCGGTGCGCTCGATGTGCGGCCCGCGACAGAGATCGACGAAATCGCCATGGCGATAGAGGGTGATCGTCTCCCCCTCGGGGAGCTCGTCGATCAGCTCGATCTTGTAGGGCTCCTTTTCAAAGAGCTTCTTCGCCTCCTCGCGCGTGATCTCCTCACGGACGAAGGGCTGGTCCGCGTCGATGATCTTCTGCATCTCCGCCTCGATGCGGCCGAGGTCCTCCTCGGTGAAGGGGGTCTCGCGATCGAAGTCGTAGTAGAAGCCCTCCTCCGTCGCCGGACCGATGCCCAGCTTCGCGTCGGGGAAGAGCTTCTGCACCGCGTCGGCCATCACGTGCGAGGCGGAATGGCGCAGCTTTTCGAGCTCGAGCAGCTTGTCGTCACCTTTTTCGGTCATAAAAAACGTGAAGCGTGAAGAGTAAAACGTGAAACATTCGAATGAGTTGGAATGCGTTTCACGCTGCACGAACGACGCTTCACGGCCTGCCTGTGGGCGTAACAGGACTCGAACCTGTGACCCCTACCATGTCAAGGTAGTGCTCTAGCCAACTGAGCTATACGCCCGAAATACTGCAACTGCTCAGAATCAAATTGGAAATAGCTGTTACGGAATAGGCCCCAGAATGTCAAGAAAATTGAAATTCGGGAAAAAATGATCCACCCCTTGATGAGGTGGATCAATGTTGGCCATATAAGATACTATTCCGAAAGCTTTTATACTTTCTTCAGCAGGTCGTCGATGGCGCCCCGCGAGACGTTTCCGACCAGCTGTCCGACTTTTTCGCCCCCCTTGAAGAGGATGAGCGTCGGGATGCTGCGGATGGCGTACTGCCCCGCCACATTCGGGTTTCCATCGACGTCGAGCTTGCCCACCTTCACCTTGCCGGCGTTGTCCGCCGCGACCGCCTCGATCGTCGGAGCGAGCGCCCGGCAGGGCCCGCACCAGGCCGCCCAGAAATCGATGAGCACCGGCGTCTGCGACTCCAGCACCTCGGTCTGAAAGTTCCCGTCGGTCAATTCCAGAACGTTCCCCGCCATACGTTCCCTCCTCGGATCGATCGGTTGAGAGCAAAATGCGTAACGAAAACGAGGGGAAATGGCAAGCCGAAACGGTCCCTCAGAAGAGGAAGCGCCGCCGGTGGATGCCAAAGAGCAGCCCCAGCGCGGCGAGCATCGCGATCATGGAGGAGCCCCCGTAGCTCAAGAGCGGCAGGGTCACGCCGGTGAGCGGCATCAGCCCCAGCACCCCGCCCAGGTTGATCGCGATCTGCCAGAAGAAGAGCGAAACGACGCCGATCGCCAAGAAGGCGCCGAAGCGATCGCGCGCCCGCGCCCCGATGTCGACGCCGATGAGGAGCAGCGCCGCATAGAAGGCCAGGACGACGAATGAGCCGACGAACCCCCACTCCTCGGCGAAGACCGGAAAGATGAAGTCGGTGTGGCGCTCCGGAAGATAGCGGAGCTTGTTGATGTTCCCCTTCAGATACCCCTTGCCGAAGAGCCGCCCGGAGCCGACCGCAATCTTCGACTGCATCAGGTGGTAGCCGCTCCCGCGGATATCCTCCTCCGGATGCATGAAGGTGGCGATGCGCGCCCGCTGGTAGTCCTTGAGTCCATAGGTGTAGAAAGCACCGCCGGCGACCACGAGGACGATGACGCTGAGCACGAGCGTGCGGTGCCGCACCTTCGCGAAGAGCGCCATGGAGAGAAAGATGCAGATCAGGAAGAGCGAGGAGCCCAGGTCCCCCTGCAGGACGATGAGCCCGAAGGGGAGGAGCATGAGCAGGATCGGGCGCCAGAGGTCGAAGAGCGAATAGCCGTCCGGGTTCGGGTGCTCGGCGAAGAAGCGGGCCGCGACGAGAATGTAGGCGATCTTCGCGAACTCCGCCGGCTGCAGCGAGAAGGGACCGAGCTTGAGCCATCCCTGGGTCCCGCGCACCGACGAGCCGACGAGAAGGGCGAGGACGAGGAGCAGACAGGCGATCACATAGACCGGCCGCGCCGCGCGGGAATAGAGGCGATAGTCGGGCACCATCACGAGCGCCATCGCGCCGAGCCCGACGATCGTCCAGACGAGCTGCGACCAGAAGAAGGCCTGCGATCCCCCCTCCCCCCAGAAGTAGACGGCGCTGTAGAGGTTGACCAGTCCGATGACGAGCAGCGCCATAATGACGCCGAAGAGCGGCCAGTTGAAGGACTCTGTGTAGCGCCTCGTCATCGCCCCTCCTCCTCCTCCTTCGCCTTCGCCTTCGCCTTCGCCTTCGCCTCCACCACGGGGGCGTCGCGCTCCTTGCCCTGCATGATCTCCACGGAGCGCTGCATGATCGCCCCGACGATCGGCGCTGCGGCCGCCGCCCCGAAGCCGCCGTGTTCCACCACGACCGCCGCGGCGATCGTCGGCTCCTCCACCGGCGCGAAGCCGATGAACCAGGCGTGGTCGCGGCACTCCTCCCCATGGCACGCCGTGTCGAGCGAGATCACCTGCGCCGTTCCCGTCTTGCCCCCCATCGGAACACTGTAGCGTGACAAACGATGCGCCGTCCCCCCCGGTTCGTCGACGACGCCGGCCATCGCCGACTTCACCCGCTTCATGATTTCCGGATCGACCGGCAGCGTTTCGACGTGCGCCGGCGGCTCCCACTCGTAGACCGTCTCGCCGCTCCGGTCGAAGGCGCGGCTCACCAGGTGGAGTGCCAGCTTCTTTCCCCCGTTGGCCACCTGCGCGGCGAGCAGCGCGTTCTGGATCGGCGTGACGACATCATAACCCTGCCCCACCGCGATGGAGAGCGTCTCCCCCTTCTGCCAGGGCACGCCGAAACGCTCCTCCTTCCACGCCGAGGTCGGGATGATGCCGGAGCGCTCGCCGTCGAGCGGCACGCCGGTGCGATGGCCGAAGCCGAAGAGCTGGGCGTACTTCGCCAGGCGATCGACGCCGAGGCGCAAGCCCAGGAGATAGAAGTAAACGTCACAGGACTGCACGATGGCGCGGTGGAGCGCGATCGGCCCATGCCCGCTCTTGCGCCAACAGTGATAGGGCCGTCCGCCGAAGACGTAGGCACCGCGACAGGTGATCCGTTCCTCCGGCGTAATCGCCTCCTCCGAGAGCCCGGCGAGCGCGGTGACGATCTTGTAGGTGGAGCCGGGGGGATACCCCCCCTGGATGGCGCGGTTGAGCAGGTAGCGATCGGGGTGCCCGGAGATCTGACGCCAGTAGGCGTTCCCCGCCGGACCCGCGAGGCGATTGAGATTATAGGAGGGGGAGCTGTACATGGTGAGAATCGCCCCATCCCGTGGATCGATCGCGACCGCCGCCCCCTTGCGCTCGCCGAAGTGCTCGCGCGCCACCTCCTGCAGGTCGCGGTCGATCGTGAGGACCAAACTCGCCCCCGGCTTTGCCGGATGGCGTTCGAGCTCGGAGGCGATCCCCTCGTAGTCAACCTCGCGTCCGACCGCGTTGACCACGCGCTCCTCGTAACCATCCTGACCGCGCAGCAGCAGATCCCAGCGCTCCTCCAGGCCGCGCACGCCGACCATATCCCCCTTGCGGTAGCGCCCCGGGTGCTCCTCCTGGAGGCGTTTCAGGCGCTCGGCGTCGACCTCGCGGACGTAGCCCAAGACGTGCGTCGCGATGTTCGACTCGGGATAGGAGCGCCGATACTGGACGATCACCTCCACGCCGCGCAGGTCGAAACGATCGTGCGCATCGTGCCAGGGGTTCTTCGTCGTGCGGATGAGCGCCGCGTCGTCATAGGAGGCGTCGCCGCGCACGACCAGCGGCTGGTAGCGCGGCTGTTTCTCGCGCTCCGCCCAGATCGAGTCGAGCTCCTCACGCGGGATGCGCAGCAGCTGCGCGAGCGACTGAAGCGTGCGCTCGGGGTCGACGACGTACTGCGGGATGACGACGATGTTGAACGAGGGCCGGTTGTCGACGAGCACCTGCCCGCGCCGATCGAAGATCATCCCGCGCGGCGCGGGGATCTTCGTCGCCTTGATGCTGTTCTCGGTGGAGAAGAAGTGGTAGAACTCGCCGCGGATGATCTGCAGGTAGTAGAGGCGCCCCACGACGACCAGGACGAGGACGACGACGGCGATGATCGCATACTTGAAGCGATGCTCGATATCGACCGTGTATTCCTGTGTCAAACGCATCCACCCCACCTCGCTTCACTCCAGCATCCCAATGCTGTTCTTCAATCCAGGACCAACCCCTTCGGCCGCGTCAGCTTCTCCCACGAGAGATCCCAGTACCGTCGCAGCACCGGGATGAGGACCAATCCGACGAGCGCATCGAGAATCGCCTGCAGCGGCGCGCTGGTGAGCAGCACCTCGGCCTGAACGATGTCGCCGGAGGCGGCGGTCAACACGAGCGCGCGCACCGCCTTGTCGAAGAGACTCACGACCAGCACCCAGAAGAGGAGCGCCGCCCCCCCCTGGAAGGAGATCTTGGCGATGATCAGCCGCACCATCAGGACAATGACGACGTACGAGAGGATCGAGATCCCGAAGGGCGCCGCGCTCGTGACGTCGACGAGCGCGCCGAAGAGCAACACCAGCGGGATCGCCCGCCCCCAGCTCCCGTAGAAGGCGAGCGCCGCGACCGCGACGACGATGAAGTCGAAGCGCGCCCACCGCCAGGGGACGTCGGCGAGCAGCGTCGTCTGCAGCGCCACCGCGACGACGGCGAAGACGGTCATGAGGACGAAGAATCTCATGGCGTCTCGGCGGCCGCGGGCAGGGAGACCGCCTCCGGCCGGTTGAGGATGACGAGGACCTCCTGGAGTTCCGCCATGTCCTCGAAGGGAACGACCGACGCCTCGCGGAAGACGCCGTAGCGGTTCTTCTCCGGATCGTGCACCGTCCCCACCGGAATGCCGGAGGGAAAGGCGCGGTCCAGCCCCGAGGTGACCACGATGTCGCCGTCGCGGATATCGCTCACCCGCCGCAGGTACTCCAGCCGCGTGAGATAATGGCCGGCGCGCAGCATCGCGCGGTCGGCGGTGCCGACCACCAGCCCCCGCGCGCGCGAACGCTGCACCATGGCGTCGACCGCGCTGTTCGGATCGATGATGAGCAACACGCGCGCGGTGTGCGCCGCGACCTCCCCCACCTTGCCGACGAGGCCGCGCGGTCCCACGACCGGCATCAGCGGCTCCACCCCATCCTTGTACCCGCGGTCGATCGTGATGCTCTTGAACTCGGCGCGGGGATCGCTCGCGATGACCCGGGCCATGAGCATCTCCTGCGGAAAGGTCTGGCGATAGGAGAGCAGCGCACGCAGGCGCTCGTTCTCCTGCCGCGCCTCCTCCGACGTCACCAGCTTCCCCTCCAGCTCGGCGATGCGCGCCCGCAGCTCGGCGTTCTCGCGGCTCGCGCCGACCAGCGCGACGTAGTGCTCCCAGATGCCGTGAATGCCATCGCCGATCGCGCTGAGCGCGCGCTGCGGCGGCGAGACGATGTTCCAGAGCGCCTGCTCGTACCAGGGCACGCGTCGCACGCTGCGGCCGGTGAGCGAAAAGAAGATGAGGACGAGCAGGAGCGGAACGAGCAACGGCAGGAAACGTCTTTTCCTCTGAAAGAAGGACATGGGCAGGACGCTCGTCAGCGATCGCGCGATCGCACTAGGTCACGGTGATGCCGCGGAAGACGTCCAGGCGATCGAGCGCGCGCCCCGACCCCAGCACGACGCAGCTCAAGGGGTCGTCGGCGACGCGGACCGGCAACCCCGTCTCCTCCTGCAACAGGATGTCGAGGTTGCGCAACAGCGCCCCACCCCCCGTGAGGACGATGCCGCGGTCGACGATATCGGCGGAGAGCTCCGGCGGCGTTCGCTCGAGCGTGATCTTCACCGCCTCGACGATGGCGTTGACCGGCTCGACGATCGCCTCGCGCACCTCCTCCGAGTTGATCTCGAGCGTCTTCGGCACGCCGGCGACCAGGTCGCGGCCCTTGATCTCCATCGAGCGGATCTCGCCGTCCGGGTAGGCCGTGCCGATGGCGACCTTCACCGCCTCGGCCGTACGCTCGCCGATGAGCATGTTGTACTTGCGCTTGAGGTAGTGGATGATCGCCTCGTCCATCTTGTCGCCGGCGATGCGGATCGACTTCGAGAAGACGATGCCCGCCAGCGAGATGACCGCGACCTCGGTCGTGCCGCCGCCGACGTCGACGACCATGTTGCCCGACGGCTCGGTGATGGGCAGCCCCGCGCCGATCGCCGCCGCCATCGGCTCCTCGATGAGGTAGACCTCGCGCGCGCCGGCCGACTCGGCCGACTCGCGCACCGCGCGCTTCTCCACCTCGGTGACGCCGAAGGGAATGCAGACGATGATGCGCGGGCGGATGAGCGTCTTGCGGTTGTGCGCCTTGCGGATGAAGTAGCGCAGCATCGCCTCGGTCACCTCGAAATCGGCGATGACGCCGTCCTTCATCGGGCGGATCGCCTCGATCGTGCCGGCGGTACGGCCGAGCATCTCCTTGGCCTCCTTGCCCACCGCCATCACCCGCTTGATCCCGCGCGTGTCCCGCTGCACCGCCACGACGGAGGGCTCCGCCGCGACGATCCCCTTCCCCTTCACATAGACGAGGGTGTTGGCCGTACCGAGATCGATGGCGAGATCGTTGGAGAACCAGCCGAGAACCGGATCGAGAAACATGTCGCCCCTTCCCTGCAAAAAAGTTGGCCCCGTCTAACAGAGCACCCCGGAAAGATCAACAAAATTGTTGATTTATCAGGCACCTTCGTCTACGGTCCGCGCGCTTTTCCCCCTCCCGGAGCGCCCCGTCGGCGGGCCCCCCGGGGCGGGCCACCGACGTCCGGAGGTTCCATGCTCGACATCATGCGCCGCCACGCCTCGTCCTGGCTCATCAAGGTCCTCTTCGGGGCGATCATCATCTCCTTCATCTTCTTCTTCGGCTACTCCAGCTTGAGCCGCAGCGGGCGCGGCGGCGAGGGCGAGGCGGCCGCGCGCGTCAACGGCCGGCCGATCCCGATGGCGGAGTTCCGCTTCTTCTACGAACAGAACAGCGACCGCATCGCCTCCTCCTTCCAGGGGCAGGAGGTCCCGGACTTCGCGCGGACATTCGCGCTGAACATGACGCTGGGGCAGCTCGTCCAGCGAGAGCTCCTTCTGGAGCAGGCCGACGAGCTCGGCGTCGTCATCCCCGATGCGGAGCTCGCTGCCCTCATCGTCGAGGTCCAGAAGCAGCAGCAGGGGGGCACATTCGACCCGATCTATTACCGCCACACCTTCCTGCCGATGTTCAAGCAGCGCACCGGCCTCGACTACGAGCAGTTCGTGCGGCAGGACATGGAGATCGAGCGCTTTCAGGAGCTCTTCGCAGCGGTGGGCACCGTCTCCCCCTTCGCACGCGAGGAGGAGACCCCCGTCGAGACGACCTGGACCTTCGAACAGGTGACGATCGACCCCCTCCTGTTGACCGAAGGGGAGAAGGTCGCGTCAAACGATGAGGCGAAGGCGCTCGCCGAGAAGCTCGCGGGGAGCGATCCGAAGGAGTGGCGGCGCGCGCTCAAGCCGGTGGGCGTGGCACCCGAGACGGTCGGCCCGATCACACTCGCGGAGCGCACAAAGATCTTCGGCGGCTCCGGCACATTCGAGGACTACCGCCAGCTCTTCGCACTCACGAAGGAGGAGCCCCTCCTCGAGAGCGTCGTCACGCGCGGGGGAAAGCACTATCTCGTGCGTCTCGTCGAAACGACGGAGCGCGAGGTGGAAGAGCCGCGTCCCTTCACGCCGCCCCCCTTCCTCTCCGACTGGATGCAGCGACTGCGCGCCACAGCTGCGATCGAGAGCTTCGTCAGCGACGAGGAGGGGTGATCCCGCCTCGCTCCAACGGAATCGCGCCACACACGCGCCATCATGCCGAATCCAACGCCACTCGCCATCCCGGCCGCCCTGCAGGCCCTCATCGAGGCCGGCGCCGAGCTCTATGAGGTCGGCGGACCGGTGCGCGACCGCCTGATGGGCCGCCCCCAGAAGGACCACGACTACCTCTGCCGGAAACTCACGATCGAACAGATCCAGCGCATCCTCAAGCCCTTCGGAAAGGTCGCGGTGGTCGGCAAGCACTTCGGCGTCCTCAAGTTCTGGCCGCACCGCGAGCGGGGGATGGAGTTCGACATCGCGCTGCCGCGCACCGAACGCTCCACCGGCGCGGGGCACCGCGACTTCGCCGTCGACTTCGACCCGGAGCTTCCGGTGGAGGAGGACCTGGGCCGCCGCGACTTCACGATCAACGCGATGGCGCTGCGCCTCTCCGACGGCGTGCTCATCGACCGCTTCGAGGGCCAGCGCGACCTGCGGGCGAAGACGCTGCGCATGGTCTTCCCCCAGGCCTTCGCCGAGGACCCGCTGCGGCTCCTGCGCGGCGTCCAGTTCGCCGCGCGCCTGAACCTCACGATCGAACCGGCGACGCTCGCCGCGATGCGCGAAAACGCGCGGCTGATCGAGACGGTCTCGGGCGAGCGCATCTCCGCGGAGCTGCTCAAGCTGATGAGCGCGCCGCGCCCCTCCGTCGGCTTCGACCTGATGGCGGAGACGGGACTGCTGAAACACGTCCTCCCGGAGCTCGAGGCCATCCGCGGCATCGAGCAGGACAAGCAGCCGGGCGACGACGTCTACGGCCACACGATGCGCGCGCTCGACGCCGCCGCCGGCGATGCGGCCGTCGAACACCGCGGCGATCCGGAGCTCCTCTTCGCGGTCCTCCTGCACGACATCGGCAAGGCGCGGACCGCGCGCTTCCACAAACCCGCGCAGCGCGTCGTCTTCTTCGGGCACCAGGCCGTCTCGGCGAAACTCGCGCGCCGCTGGATGCAGCGCGTGAAGCTCTCCGCGGTCGGCCTCGACCCGGAGCGCATCGCAGCGCTGATCGAGAACCACATGTTCGAGACGAAGGCGCACTACACCGACCGCGCGATCCGGCGCTTCGTCGCAAAGGTCGGCGAGGAGCAGATCGAGAAACTCCTCGATCTGCGGCTCGCCGACAACCGCGGCGGCAAGCACCCGACCGGCATCAAGGGGGTGCTGCGCTTGCGCAAGCGCATCCGCGCGGAGCTCGCGAAGCAACCCCCCTTCGGCCCGAAGGACCTCGCGATCGACGGACACGATCTGATGGCGGCGGGCGTCCCCGAGGGGCCGGCGCTGGGTCTGGCGCTCAAGGCGCTGGTCGAGCGGGTCCTGGACGATCCGGCGTGCAACACGCGGGAACAACTCCTTGCACTGGTAGCGGAAATGCGAAAACATTCCGCTTTCGATGCGCCCGCTTTGCGGCGCCACCGACGGGGGGAAGCCGATGTTCTTCCGGACGAAGAAGCGCAATCCCAGGAAGGCGGATCGCCACGAGGCGAAGGGTGATCAGCTCTTCGCGCAGGAACGATACGACAAGGCGCTGAAGCACTACCGCAAGGCGCTCGCCTTCGACCCCGGACGCCAGGTCCTCTACGACAAGCTCGTCAAGGCACGCGATGCCCTCCCCGGCGACTGGGCGCAGGAGGACTTCGTCGAGTCGGTCTCCTGGATCATGCACCAGCAGGAGCTGGCCAACCCGTCGATGAAGCAGGTGCACGCCCGCCTCTCCCCCGAGTGGCAGGAGGCGGCCGGGCTCGCTGCGCGCATCCTCGGCTGCGAACCGGGGGCGTCCCGCGACGCGATGGTCGAGGAGTTCGTGGGGATGGGCGAGATCGCCACGCGGGCGCTCATCGGGCTGCTGCTGGAGATGCGCGCCGCCGCGCAGGGGGGCGAGCAGCCCGAACAGGCCGCGAAGCCGGATCGGCCGATCGATGCCCCCACCCCGAACGGCGATGGCGGCGAATAGATATATATTAGATATGTATTGCTATTATAAATATATTAGACACTCTATTGACAAGGACGGCGCATGAAGCGACAGACGAAGGTGTTGGGGCTCACCGGCAACATCGGCACGGGAAAATCGACGGTCGCCTGGATGTTCGAGGAACTCGGCGTCCCGGTGCTCGATGCGGATGCCATCGGTCATGAGGCGCTCGCCCCCCGCTCCCCCGCCTGGAAGCAGCTCTTCGAACGCTACGGCAAGGCGATCATGCAGCCGGGCGACGTGATCGACCGCAAGGCGCTGGCGCTGATCGTCTTTCAGGACGAGACCGAACGCAAATTCCTCGAGTCGGTCATCCATCCGCACGTGAAGGAGGAGATCGAGAAGCGCGTCGCGAAGCTCGCCAAGGAGGGACACCCCATCGTCCTCGTCGAGGTGCCGCTGCTCTACGAGGCCGGATGGCAGGAGCTCTTCGACGCCGTGATCGTCGTGCGCTGCGACGAGGCGCAGGAGATCGCGCGCTGCCGCGAGAAGTTCGGCTTTGACGAGGAGGAGACGCGCGCGCGGCTTGCCGCGCAGTATCCGCTGGAGCGCAAGATCGCGGCCGCCGACCGCGTGATCGACAACGACGGCGCGCTGGAGGAGACGCGGGTGCTCGTCAAGCGCCTCCATCAGGAGATGGTGAAGGGAACCTTTCCGAAATCATGACGATCAAGAAGCAATCATGCTGGATCGAAGCGGAGCGACACGGGGTCGACACATCGCTCCTCGAAATGAACCTGCGCCGCTCGCCGACGGAGCGCGTCCTGGCACTCCAGGATGCCCTCGCCTTCGCGGACGAACTGATGGCCGCCGGAAAACGATATTATGCGCGACTTCAAAAAACTGATCGAGCGACTCGTTGAACAGGAGGTCGACTGTGTCCTCGTCGGCGGCTTCGCGGCTGTCGTCCACGGCGTCTCCCTCCTGACGCAGGACGTGGACGTCTGCATCTCGTTCCGTGAGGAGAACATGGCGCGGCTGCTGCGAGCTGTGAGCGGCTGTCACCCCATCCACCGCCAGAACGGAAAACCGCTCACACAGTCCGCCCAGACCCTCTCCCGCTTCAAGAACCTGTATCTCCTCACCGACGTCGGGGAGCTCGATCTGTTGGGGGAAATCTCGGGGCTCGGCCGCTTCGAGGATCTCGAAGGACACACGATCGAGATCGATCTCTTCGGAAACGCCTGTCGCGTCCTCGATATCGACGCGCTCATCCGCTCGAAGGAGGAGATGGACCGCCCCAAGGACCGGGAGGCGATCCTCCAGCTCAAAGCGATCCGCGAAAAGCTGTTCTCGAAGAAATGATCACGCAGCGAAGGGAACGTTTCCGAGGGCCTCGGATGATCCCCTAGAAGGTGTAGCCGACGCCGCCATAGAAGGCGTGCTGGACGTGCTCCTCATCGAAGTCCTTCTGGTTTAGCCCCTCCCCCAGTGAATATCCAAATGCGCTATAGGAGAGGGCGTACTTTCCGAAGATGCCGAGCCCGGTCCCGGCGATGTCTTCGATGCTCAGGCGATCCGAAACGCTCGCCGAGGACGTGGTGAGCTCCTTTTCCTTCTCGGGCGTCCCCTTGCGACGGGGCAACATCAACGCGGCCCCTTCAAGGGCCGTCTCGTTGCGCAGGACGCCGATCCCCTCCCCCAACAGGATGCCCATCCCCACGTCGACATTGATTTCGTAAGCGATGGGCGAGGTAACCCCACAGATCTCCTCGCGGCCGAAGCGGAACCCATGGCCCACCCCCCCGAAGATCTCGAGCGTCGTCTCCTCGAAGCCCACTGCCCAGTGCATCTCGAGGTCCATGATGCCGACCGTCATCGAGGCGCTCTTCGTCTCCAGGGGGGCTTCCTCCAGATACCGAAAACCGAGGGGAAAAAACGATGTGAATGTACTGATGCGCTCGTGATCGCCCAACAATGCCTCTCTCATCCACATGCGCAGCCCGTACGGAACGATCGGCTCGGACGCGAAATGCGCGCGATCGAGACGGCCGTTGCGGATGTCGTACTGCCCGTCCGCCTCCATGCCGGGTTTGATCCAGAAGCCATGCTGATCACGCCCCCAGAAGCGCTCGCCGAAGAGAAAGGCCTTCTCGATCGAGAGCGATCCCCCGATGCCCTGGGCCCCCTTGAGCGTCGCATAGAAGCCGCCGTCGACTTGAAATGCGAGCGGCACCTCTTCGATCAGGACGCCGTCTCGGATCCTTTCCTCCTCATCGTTGTTGAGGAGATCGACGGCGATATCGGCCGTCCCCTTTGCCGGAACGGCGAGCCAACGGGACTCGCGCTCCTTCGGTTCCGGCGTTTCTCCCGGCGCCATCTGCAGATGCGACGCCACCACCGCGATATTTGGCAAGCTCATGATGCCTCCCGTGTGTCCTGTCCGAGTATCGTCTCTGCGATGGATTTGTTGCGATCGACGCTGCAAAAACCGCAGACAGCTGTCTGCACCCGCGCACAAAAAAGCCCCGCGGGTGAGCACGGGGCCCTGTCTCTCCTGTTCAGCAGTCAACCGTTCCCACTGCTGATGACGCGGCCGATGCGGTCGGCAATGCGCAGGACGGAAGCCCGGATCACAGTCTCGAGACCCGCGAGCTCCTGCTTTGGCAGGAGCGGTGCCAGCTCCTGCTCAACAGTCGTGCCGTCGACGCGTTCCGCCCGGTCGCGCAAGAGGTTTGCCGCCTCGGCCCCGCTCATCGATCGAGGTCTCTTGCGAGCGATCGAAACCATTGCGAGTCGGCTCCGCAGCGTCTCCGCATCGAAGTCGTCGAGCGATTCGAAGATACTCAGGTCGTAGAGGTCCCGCAGCGAGTCTCGCTCGAGGGCAGCCGCAATTTTGTTCGCGAAGGCCTCCGAGAGCTCCATCGTCGTCACGACGCGCGCACCGAGGGCATACTTTCCCGCGAGGACCAGCGTGGAGAGGTGCCCCGTTGGCCGATGGAGCGACGGCAGGACGCTCACCTCAAGCATTGCCGTATTCTCCGAATCATCCGCATCGACAACACGAATGAAGATCCCGCGGGAGTGAATATGAGCGTCATCGACACGAATGCCCTCCATTCGCTTCAGGACCTTCTGAAATTCCGTCGTCAGCACCTTCTTCGATGCATCCGAAAGAAAGACGTAGTCCACATCCTGCGTCGAGCGCTGACTGTTGAGGAGGCGCAGCAGCATCCCCCCCTCGAGAACCAGGCGATCCTTGAACGTCTCGGAGAGATGATGCATCAGCCGCACGAGCAGCTCTTCCCTATTCCTCACGGATAACCCCCTTCACGAACGAGATGAACTTCGGGTTCGCATAGCGGCGGAGATAATCCTCGAGTTTCTTTCGATCAAGACGATCGACGGCGACATCGCGAAGCGGATCGATCGGGAATCGAACGCCACGCAGGTGAAATGCGAGCAGGTCGAGAAATGCCTTCTCGTCATCCGCGACACGAACGCCATTTGAGAGAGAACGCGTGCCGAAGAAGAGCTCCTCCTTGAGGGCGTGGAACTCGATGCGCCCGACGGATGAAGTGATGACGCGATGCCGAAGCGGATGGATCGCACGAACCGAGCGCTCGGCGACCGTGCCGACGAGGCCGCTGCGCGCCAATGCCGTATCCATCGAGATGTACGAACGCGGACTGATGCGCATTGCCAACACCCAGAGATCGCAAGCGGGCACCGCGTAGATCCCCCGCTGAACGCGGACGAGTACCCCCTCCGTGACGAGGCGATCCCGGGCGCGGGCATTCCTCAGCGCACTCCCTCCACCGATGAGATTCGCCAGGTCCGCTGCGGAGAAGACGCCGCCAAGATCCGGCGCAACCCTCCGGATGGCCTCGATAGAGCTGAGAATCCCCTTCTCATTCATAATGATCATATAATATAATTTTATGATATTAATTGTACAGCATATTTAAATACGCCCCTGGCCAGCCGATCGCTCCCCCCAAAAAAAGCCCCGCGGGTGAGCGCGGGGCTTCTGACGGATCATCCAATCGAATTCCTATTTGCGCCTTTTCCTCTTCCTCGACAATCTCTCCACATCAATCATATCCGTATCGCGCCCCGCCCTCTTCTTGACGCGTATGAGCTCATCGAGTCCCATGATGTTGATTGGCGTCTTCCCAAATCGAATGCGTTTCCGGTTCTTCCAGGCCCGCTCAAAATCGACACCGGGAACGTCGATCATGATATCCACGCGGATCGGAGCTACGCCGATCTGAAAGATCATCTTCTTATCGGTAAAATCTTTCGGCGACATCCCCTTCAGCGGAGCACCGTAATCCTTGAGCGCCTTGTAGACGCTCTCGACATCGTTGAGCTCCGGAATGATCCAGACATCGATATCCTTCGTAAAGCGGGGTTGCGTATAGTACATTGCCGCATACCCCCCCACGACGAGATATCGAATCCTATGTGCGTTCAATGTTTTGAACAGATCTTCGTAATCTGAGCTGACGTGCATCTTTCCCCCGCATCTTGAAAGAGTCCTCGATGATGCTCCACGCCGCCGCAAAGCGCGCCTGCGCGCCCGCCCGCCGCCAGAAGCGCTCGTCAAACTCCCGCGCCTCCTCGAATGATCGCGCCTTGTGAACCCAGACCTTGCGCATGAGAACCTCCCACACAACGCAGTATATCGTTCAACCACTTGAAATCAAACAAAAAGCCCCGCGGCGAACCGCGGGGCCTCCTTTCAAACGTCTCCGGGACTGGATCCCCGACAACAACACTCGGGGATGACAACCCTTTAGATCTCCTCGATCTCGTTCTCGTGGCCGAAGGCCTCCTTGCGCGAGAGGCGGATCTTGCCGCTCTCCTTGTCGACCTCGATCACCTTGACCACCACCTCGTCGCCGACCTTGAGGACGTCGGAGACCTGTTTGATCCGCTCCTTCGCGATCTGCGAGATGTGGAGCAGGCCGTCGACCCTCGGGAAGATCTCCACGAAGGCGCCGAAGTCGGCGATGCGCACGACGCGCCCCTGGTAGTACTTCCCCGCCTCCGGCGTCGCCGTGCAGCGCTTGACCGCGCGGATGGCGGCGTTGCCCGAGGCCTGGTCGACCGCGCCGATGATGACGGTGCCGTCGTCGTTGATGTCGATCGTGGCGCCGGTCTCCTCGACGATCTTGCGGACGTTCTTGCCGCCGGGGCCGATGAGGTCGCCGATGCGCTCGACCGGGATCTTGATGACCGTGAGCTTCGGGGCATACGGCGAGAGCTCCTTGCGGGGCTTCGCGATCGTCGCCTCCATCCGGTCGAGGATCTCGAGGCGCGCGTCGCGCGCCTGGCGCAGCGCCTTCGTCAGGACCGCGCGGTCGATGCCGCTGATCTTGATGTCCATCTGCAGGGCGTTGACCCCCTTGCGCGTGCCGGTGACCTTGAAGTCCATATCGCCCAGGTGATCCTCGTCGCCCAGGATGTCGGTGAGCACCGCCATCTCGTCGCCCTCCTGGATCAGCCCCATCGCCACGCCGGCGACCGGCGCCGCGATCGGCACGCCAGCGTCCATGAGCGCAAGCGACGCACCACAGACTGTCGCCATCGAGGACGAGCCGTTCGACTCGAGGATCTCGGAGACGGTGCGGATCGTGTAGGGGAAATCGTCCTGGTTCGGCAGCACGCGGCGGATCGAGCGCTCGGCCAGCGCGCCGTGGCCGATCTCGCGGCGGGATGCGCCGCGCAAAAACTTCACCTCGCCCACCGAGAAGGGCGGGAAGTTGTAGTGGAGCATGAACTTCTTGTAGTAATCCTCGGTGATCGTCTCGATGAGCTGTTCGTCCTGCTTCGTGCCGAGCGTCACCGTGGCCAGCGCCTGCGTCTCGCCGCGCGTGAAGAGCGCGGAGCCGTGCGCGCGCGGCAACAGCGCCACGTCGCAGGTGATCGGCCGCACCTCGGCTAGCCCGCGGCCGTCGATGCGCTTCTTGTCGCCGACGATCATCTTTCGGACGAAGTCCTTCTTCAGGTCGCCGAAGACCGCCTTCACCTGGCCGGCCAACTCGGTCTCCTCGTCCTCCGGGACGAGCTCCTCGACGAGCGCGTGCTTCACCTCGTCAAGCGCCGCGTAGCGCTCCATCTTCGTCGGGATCGTCACCGCCTTGGCGAGGCGATCGCCGACCGCCTTCTCGACCTTCGTGCGCAGCTCGGAGAGATCCGGCAGCACCGGGTCGGCCCACTTCTCCTTGCCGGCCTGTTTCTGGAGCTCGAGCTGCATCTCGATGATCGGCTGCATCCCCTCGTGCGCGAACATGAGGGCCTCGACCATGTCCTCTTCGCTGACCTGATCCGACCCGCCCTCGACCATGACGATGGCGTCGCGGCTGCCGGCGACGATCATGTCGATGTCGCTCTCCTCGCGCTGCGCCTCGCTGGGGTTGAGGACGAACTGCCCCTCGACGCGGCCGACGCGTACGCCGGCGATCGGCCCCTGGAAGGGATAGGGCGAGAGCGTCAGCGCCGCGGAGGCGCCGACGATGCCCAGCACGTCGGGATCGTTGTCGTTGTCGCACGAGAGCACGGTCGCGA
>CAYPII010000012.1:26788-28492 GCA_964410765.1 uncultured Myxococcales bacterium
TCCTTCGGGAAAGAGCGGCCGGATCGGCCGGTCGATCAGGCGACTGGTGAGGACCTCGCGCTCGTTCGGACGCCCCTCGCGCTTGAAGAAGCCGCCCGGGATCTTGCCCGCAGCGAAGGTCCGCTCCTGATAGTCGCACGAAAGCGGGAGAAAGGCCTTGTTCGGCGAGGATTCATCCCGCGCGTTCGCGGTGACGAGCACCACCGAATCGCCGTAGCGCACGACCACGGAGCCGCCCGACTGCTTGGCGACCCGTCCGGTCTCGATGCTCATCGTCCGTCCGCCGATCGTGTGTTCCACTGTCTTTGGCATCGCTGCCTCCTTCTGTTCCTGTTGCCAGGAGATGCTGTGCCGCACCATGAAGCGGACCGCACGCGCCGACGATGGCGGGATTGTGCGTTCGACTCCCTGATGAACGGCGTGGGGATGAGGCCGACGGAAAGAGAGAAGGATGGGATCAACTGATAACTTACAAGAGCGCTCGCCGCGGCGGGCGAGCGCTCTGAAAAATTATCAGTTCCGCATCCTTCGCTCCTTCATCAGGAACCTATTTCCTGATGCCCAGCTCCCCGATCAACTTCTTGTACCCCTCCTCATCGTGCTTCTTGAGGTAGTTGAGGAGTTTCCGCCGACGGCCGACCATCGTGAGCAGGCCGCGACGACTGTAGTGGTCCTTCTTGTTCGTCTCGAAGTGCTTCGTGAGCTGCCCGATGCGCTTCGACAGGATCGCCACCTGCACCTCGGCCGATCCGGTGTCGTTCTCGTGCTGCCGAAACTGTTTGATCGCCTCCTGCTTCATCTCCTTCGCCAACGGCATGAGTCCTCTCCTCTTTCCGAGCGCTTCGCTCGACTCGCTGATGGGACAGCCACCGCCCGAAGACCGCCTCGCGCGGCACCGCCACCACAGTGGAGGGCGCGAGCTAGCACAGCCCCCGTTGACTGTAAAGGGTTATCTTTTCAAGGGAATGGAGATGAGCGCGGCGCGCCACCCCGTCCCCTCGAGCGCCTCGAGCGGAACCGCCTCGTCCAGGGCGAAGTGACCGTGGCGCACCCGCCGAATGTCGCGGGCATGCCCCCCGCAGCCGAGCTCCTCGCCCAGATCGCGACAGATGCCGCGCACGTAAGTGCCCGAGCTGCACGAGAGAAACATCTTTATATCCGGCATATTACAATCCAGCACCTGAAGTGTTTCTACGACGACCGTGCGCTCCTTGAGCGGGACCGGACGCCCCTTGCGGGCGAGCTCGTAGGCCCGACGCCCGCCGACCTTCACCGCCGAGTAGTCGGGGGGGCGCTGGCGGATCTCACCCCGAAAGGCGGGGAGGAGCTCCCGCAGGCGATCGAGGACATCGGCCGGCACGGGGGCCTCGCGGATCAGGCGCCCGGCGTCGTCGTCGGTCTCGGTACGCTGCCCCAGCCGGAGGGTGAACTCGTAGGCCTTCGTCGCCCCGGAGAACCGGTTCGCCGCCTTCGTCGCGCGCCCGAGCGCCAGCGGGAGCACCCCCGTCGCCGCCGGATCGAGCGTCCCCAGGTGCCCCACCTTGCGCACGCCGGTCAATCGCCGCACGGCAGCGACGATATCGTGCGACGTGGGACCAGCGGGTTTATCGATGATGAGAATGCCATCCATATGAGTAATGAGTGATGAGCACAGCTGTCCCAACGTTGATGGATCAGTGTGTCATAACTAGCTGTAATAACATC
>CAYPII010000013.1:0-27792 GCA_964410765.1 uncultured Myxococcales bacterium
GCAAGCTCATCAAGGAGCTGGGGCTTTCGGGCGACTACACGCTCATCGTCACCGGCACGGTGATGGAGGAGGACTGCGACGGCCTCTGCTGGCAGTACCTCATCGAGGAGGAGAAGCTTCGTCCCGACCTCTGCATCATCACCGAACCTACTGGATTGAACATCTACCGCGGTCAGCGCGGACGCATGGAGATCGCGATCGAGGCGGACGGCATCTCCGCACACGGCTCCGCGCCCGAGCGCGGCCAGAACGCGATCTACGCGATGGCGCGCGCAGCACTCGGCATCGAAAAGCTCAACGAACAGCTCAAGCATGACGACTTCCTCGGCAAGGGGACGGTCGTCGCCAGCGAATTCTCCTCCGGCGCGCCGTCGCTCTGTGCCGTCGCCGACTTTGCGCGCCTCTACCTCGATCGGCGCCTCACGCAGGGCGAGACGAAGGAGAGCGCGCTCGCCGAGGTGGAGGGGGTCCTGCGCGAGGCAGGGGTGAAGAAGTGGCGCGTCGAAGTCCCGCGCTACGAGCGCGCCGCCTACACAGGCCGCGTCTACCCGACCGAGAAGTACTACCCGACCTGGACGGTGCCGGCCGATCACACCGCGGTTGCGGCGGCGGTGGCGTCGCACGAGGAGCTCTTCGGCGCGGCGCCCACGGTCGACAAGTGGACCTTCTCGACCAACGGCGTCGCGATCTGCGGAAAACACGGGATCCCCTGCGTCGGCTTCGGCCCCGGCTTCGAGGAACAGGCGCACGCACCCGACGAATGGACACCGGTCGAGCACCTCTGGAAGGCCGCCGCGTTCTACGCGCAGTACCCGTCCCGTTACGTGCAGGAGGAGAGGAAGACAATTGTCTTCGATGACTGATAAGCAGGGCGAAACGTTTTTGAAAAAGCGACGATACTTGAGACAACATGATTTCTCTCGCCATCATCAGTGCAAGCGTCATTTCCGGATTCATCCTCACCTCCTGTCTCTCGAAGGATGATGCTGCCGAGCCGCAGCCTCGCCCGGACGATCGCCAACGGCCGACCTTCTACGGCGACGGAACTTCCGCGTCGGATGAGGGGAACGATTGCTGTGACACAGGCGATGGGCCGTGGGAGGCGATGAGTGAATGCCACTATGGATTCGTCGTTCCGCATCCGAATCGCACCGCCTACCTGCGCGTCGATGCGCAGCGCCTCTACGACCGCAACGGGATGTTCATCAGCGAATTGGGTGATCACAGTGCGTTGCTCAGGATGGAGAGCATCGAGATCACCACGCCGTCGCGCTGCGTCGATCCGGAGCAGTTTACCGAAGGGGAGGTGGCCTTTTCCGCGACGCTCGTCGGAGAGATCCCCTGCCACGAATCGATGCAGGACGATGCGCGATGTCTGCCCGACGGCATCGTCGATCCGGATCTGCCGGTGGGTGATGAGGCGCGCTCGCCGATCACGATGCCGCTCTTTCGCGAGATCGAGGGAGCGGTACAGCGCTTCGCGGTCGAGGGACGCTATGTCGACAACGGTGGGGGCTCCCCGGATGTCGAACTCGATCTCACCGCGTTGGACGCCGACGGAGAGACGCTCGTCCGCTATGGCGCTGATGGCAATGCGTGGTTGGACAATCACGGTGAGACGGTCGAGAAGTTTGCGATGGCCGTCTATGGGCATTTCCAACCGGATGCGGAGGAGGAACTCTTTTGCCACGAGCTCGCGCTCGTGGAGCTCGATGTCGCCGACGCCGGCCTTCCCTTGGCCTGTTGGTCGCGCTCCTGTGAGATCAACGAGTGGTTTCTCTCCGCCCTCGAGCCCTGGAAGGGAATCGCACTCCATCGGACGACCGAGGAGCGCTGGGAGGGGATACTCTGTGACGGAATCGAAGCGCTGTACGATCCGGAGGGGCTCGATCCGCGCTGTGTTCGCGACGACAAACGCTACTCGGACAATACCTGGGAGCGCGCCTTTCCGCTGGCCCACAGCGTTGCGCTGACCCTCTCCTTCGAGGACGATGCCGCGGCAGTCTGCTGGGAGTGATCGCCCCCCTTTCGGAACGAGTCGACGGTGTGCATTTTTTGACGCCTTTTTTCTCTCATAAGACAACTTGTTTCGCCTTCCTGCAGAGCAACCCCATAAGGTGTTGATTCTAATCTGTTGATTCTATTTGCTTCTTACTGGCCTGGGAATTGCATATAATTCAGTGTCGTACAGCACTGACCCGGAAGGGGGCATTATGTGGAAATACGCAACCGGTAGCTGTTTGATAGTAGCGCTGCTCGTGACCGGCAGTGTGGCGAGCGCGCAGGTCGTACCGAAGGGGCTCTTTTCTCCACCACCGAAACAGACCACCAGACCGGCGGCGAAGCCTGCCCGGAAACCGGCCGTGAAGCCGGCGGATGAATCGGTCGTTTCCAAACAAAAGCCGACGACCTCCCCCGGTGAATCCTTCGACCGAAAGGCATTGGAGCCCTATTTCGGGAAGCAACCGACGTTGAGTGGTCCTGCAGCAGCGCGTGCGCAGATGTCGATCGCCTCTCCTGAAGTCGCGATGCAGTTACACGCCCAGTCGCTCGACGAGTGCGGGCAGATTCAGGAGGAGATGCGGTCCCTGCGGTATCAGGATTACATCTTCGAGATTGACCGCGTGAAATCGCTCCTCGATCGTGCGCTTGATTCCGGCTGTTTTCTGCAATGTACTGTCGAGCAGTCTGATAAGACCCCGATCCAGAATACCTGTTCGGGACCTGCGGACTGTGATGGCGATATCAATCGCCAGCTCGGGATCACCTGTTGTCTCAAGGGGCAGTGCGTTCCGGCAGGCGCGCTGGGCTGCGGATGTCAGGCCAGCGCCGACTGCACGAGCGGCGTCTGCGTTTCGGGGCACTGCTCGACGCCGGCAGCCCCGCTCGACATGATCCCCGACGAGGGTCGCGCGCGCGCCTGTCGCGGGCCCTGTTGCGACAGCCCCTGCAGCAGGCCCTGCTGGGACGAGTGCATCACCTGCGGATTCCGATCCTATCCCTTCACGCCAGGCCTGATGCGCGCGGCGCGCTTGCGTACGGAGGAGAATGGTGAACAGCGTGAGATGCTGCTGAAGGTTCCCACTTCATTCGACCTGAAGGATTTCGTGGACAATACGGAGTGGTCGTTGGTCAAGGAGATTCCCTGGTACGAGATGGGGGCGGAACCGGCTCCCGGGGAGTTGCGTCTGGCCGGTGCAAAGTTTGGATGTGCGGCGACGGAACTGGCACAGATGACACCCGTCACCGGTGCGGGGGTACGGGATGTGAAGGCCTGGCGCACGCAGCGCGCGATGGAGCTCTGCCAGGAGTCCTGGGATCTGCACTATCCGATCACCGATGTGGGCTATCTCCCCGATGCCGATTTCCAGCCCATGAGCTCGGATCCCGGCAGGGAGGTTGCCCTGTATGGTCGAAGCATTCCTATTGGCGTCGACAGTCCGACGGTGTGGAATCGCATTCCGGAAAACATCATGGATGACGGCGAGCTCATCCTCTTCGGCGACGGCTGGGGCGCACCCTGTGACAGCTGCCCGCTCTACGCCAATCCCAACCAGCGCGGCGTGGCGTCCGAATATGAACACATCGAGTCGTTTCCCGGAATGGAGGACCAGGACCTCGATGGCGATGGCCGCGCCGCCGTTCGGGCTTGCCGTCAGCCGGTCGATCCAAGCCGGGGGCAGGTCTGTGCCGTGAATCAGTATTACTACCCTTGCGACAACTGTCCTGACATCGCGAACCCGGAGCAGAAGGATTGGGACGGGGACGACATTGGCAACCTCTGCGATCCCTGCCCGAAGCAGGCGGGCACGACATGCACCCCGAATTTGGACGCCTGCAATATCGCAGATGAAAAGGCGTGTCGGAAGCGCTGCAACGAGGAGGTGACCTCGGAGGCGGGGCGTGAAGGGTTGGCGATCGGTCGCTATGAGGAGGACAAACGCCGGAATTGTTGCGAAAACGGGGGGAGCGTCATTCTGGAGGAGGGCGACGCCACGTCGAAGATGTGCCGTGATTTTTGCAGCACGTATACCTTTGGCCCTGGCCATCTGAGCAGAGATTCCTTTCACACCTGGGATGTTTACCTGTGCGGCGTGAGCGGTTACTTCCATGATCGGGATCTGGGTACGGACAACCTGGCCAAGCGCGCGATTGCGCTCTTCAAAGAGCTCATTGCCGCGGGTTCCAGTGGGGGCATCTATCGGAAGCTCTGCTCCAATTACGCACAGAACCTCGCGAACGTTCCCACCCTCTTTCGGGAGCTGGCGTCTCCCTGCTTCCAGGTATGGAAGGTCCGTGCCGATTACAAATTGCGTGTCGATCCCAACTGGTCGGACACCATGACGCAGGAGGAATGGGGACAGATCAGGAGATTGGAACAAGCAGCGGAGAGCAGCGGACAGACGCTGCAGACCGTTCCCCTCCAGTGGCTTGCAGATCTCGACGAGTCTCTCGGAGGATTGGATTACGGGGATATCCGGGAAAAGCTTCAAGGCATTCTCGGAGGTGTTCCGGATGGGTTCGTTCGGTCGATCTGTTCGAAGACGAATCGGCACGATTTCACGTACCCTGCGGCGATGTCGGAGGATCAAATCCAGGCGGTGAATCAAGGTATCTGCGATGCGTTTGTCGAGACGTATTGGTATAATGTGCATGATCCGGGATTTTGCTCCGCATTTGCTGCGACCTCCTACGCGAAACAACACTGCAACTGAGCGGAGAGCGACGGTGCAATCGACCGACGGCCCGGCGCAAAGCACCGGGCCGTCGGCTTTTGCGGGCGTCCGGGCGTTGTTGCTTTTCCCCGGGGAGTGCGCTACACGAGAACGATTCCGCTGTGGAAAGGAGAATGCCATGGCCGCCGACCTCGCGGGAAAGCACTTCATCACGACGCAGGACTGGACCAAGGCCGAGCTCGATCGCGCGCTCGAACTCTCCTTCGAATTCAAGGAGCTCAAGAAGAAGGGCACGATCACCAACTGGCTCGAAAACCAGACGGTCTTCATGCTCTTCTACGAGCAGTCGACGCGCACGCGCAACTCGATGGGCTGCGGCATTACACAATTGGGCGGTAATTCGCACGACCTCACCCCCGACAAGATGCAGCTCTCCCACGGCGAGAGTGCGAAGGACACCGCGATCGTCCTGTCGCGCATGGGGCACGCGATCGCCTGCCGTAACTGTTTCTACGGCATCGGCAACGAGTACCTGCGCGAGATGGCCAAGCACTCGACGGTGCCGATCCTCTCGCTGCAGGACGACTTCTACCACCCGATGCAGGTGATGGCCGACACGATGGTGATGCAGGAGAAGTTTGGCAAGGACCTCAAGGGTTTGAAGGTCACGATCAGCTGGGCGTATGCCACGAGCCACGCCAAGCCCTTGAGCGTTCCGCAGTCGCAGATCCTGATGTTTCCGCGCTACGGGATCGACGTCACCGTCGCTCATCCTGCGGAATTTCCCCTGATGCCGGAGATCGTCGCTGAGGCTCAGAAAAACGCGAAGGAGGGGGGCGGCATCCTCCGCTTCGTCGACGACATGGACGCCGGCTTCGAGGGCGCCGAGGTCGTGATCCCGAAGAATTGGGGCGGCTTCGCCCACTTAGACCGTTGGGAGGATTCCGACGCGCAGAAGGCCGAGATGAAGTCCAACCTCGAGAAGCATAAAGGTTGGATCTGCGACGAGCGCCGCATGAAGCTCGCCGCGGATGACGTGAAGTACATGCACGCCCTGCCGGCCGACCGCGGCAACGAGGTGACCGACGCGGTGATCGACTCCGAGGACTGGTCGATCATCTACGACGAGGCGGAGAACCGCCTGCACACGGCGAAGGCGATCATGGCGCTCACGATGGGCGGCCGGGAATAGGGGGACGACATGGGTTTTTTCAAGGTCAACACCGAGTATCTCACCGAGAAGCGCGTGAAGTGGTACTTTCTCATCGACCTGATCGTCGGCGCGGCCGCGCTGGGGGCGGCGATGGAGCTCTACGGCACGAAGTGGGGGCTGATGTTTGCCGTCGTGAGCGTTCTCCTCCTTGTCGATTCCTGTCTCCTGCGCTACTGTTACGAGCTCAAGCGCAAGACCTGCGAGTGCTGCACGGGGCAGCGTTCCTGACGAAGGGAAGAGCATGCCGGAAGAGGGATTCACGCCAGAACAAGCGAAGCGGGAGGCGGTGCGCTGTCTGATGTGCGACGACGCGCCCTGCGCCTGCGACTGCCCGGCCGGCGTCGATGCGCGCGCCTTCATCCGCAAGATCCGCTTCGACAACCTCGCCGGCGCGGTGCGCCTGCTGAAAACCGCGAACGTCCTGGCGGCGTCGTGCGCCCGCATCTGTCCCACCGGCACGCTCTGTGCGAAGAGCTGCACCGCTTCGGGGCTGGCGCGCCCGATCGATATCGGCGGCCTGCAGCGGTTTGTCTGCGACTGGGAACGCGCCCACGGGATGATCGAACCCCGCGCGCCGGTGCGCGACGGCAAGCCCGTCGCCATCGTCGGCTCGGGGCCGGCGGGGCTCGGCTGCGCCGCGGAGTTGGCGGTGCGCGGGCACATCGTCACCGTCTTCGAACGGCGCGATATGTTGGGCGGCATGCTGCGCCGTTGCATCCCCCCCTTTCGTCTCCCCGACGAAGTCCTCGACTTCGAGATGGCGTTTCTGAAGAAACTCGGCATCGCGTTCGTCACCGAGCACGAGATCGACGATCCGCGCGCGCTCCTGCAGGGGGAGTTCGACGCGGTCTTTCTCGCAGCGGGGCTGCACCGCCCGCGCGGCGGCGGCCTGATCGGCATGGAGCTCCCCGGCGCGCATCAGGCGATCGACTACCTCCAGCACGTGAAGGACGGCAACGCGCCGGATCTGGGAAAGCGCGTCGTCGTCATCGGCGGCGGCGATACGGCGCTGGACGCCGCGCGCACCGCCGCGCGCAGCGGGGCCGAGTGTTTCCTCCTCTACCGCAAGACGCAGGACGAGATGCCCGCCTATCCGAACGAGGTCGACGACGCCTGGAACGAGGGGGTCGAGTTCTACTTCCGCACGATCGTGCGCGCCGTCGTCGGCAAGGGAAAGGTGGAGAGAGTGCGCTGCGTGCGCGTGAAGTGGCACCCGAAGGTGCGCGGAATGAAGCGCGTCTACGACGTCGAGGGGACCGAGTTCGTCATCGCCTGCGATGCGGTTTTGGTCGCCGTCGGCCAGGGGGCGGAGTCGACCTTCGGCCTGCGCCAGGCGCCCAACGGGCTGCTCGCGGTGACGACGGAGAACATGATGACCTCGGTCCCCGGCGTCTTCGCCGGCGGCGACCTGGTCTTCGGCGGCGGCACCGCCGCGCGCGCCGTCGGCATGGGCCGACAGGCCGCCGGGCACATCGATGCGTATCTGAAACGGTAGGAACGACATGTATCCCGATCCACAGGTCGAACTCGGTGTCACCTTCTGCGGCGTGCCGTTCGAGCATCCCTTCATCCTCGCCGCGGCGCCCCCATCCGACGACCTCGAGATGGTCCGCGATGCCTTCCGCGCCGGATGGGCGGGGGCGGTGCTCAAGACCACCGCCGTCGAGGGGGAGCCGGTCGACCTCGCCTATCCGATGATGAGTGGCATCGATGTGGGCAGCGAGCGCATGGTCGGGATGGGCAACATCGATCTCATCAGCGAACACCACATCGACGTGATCGAGGAGCGCATCCGCACGCTCAAGTCGGAGTTTCCCGAAAAGCGCGTCATCGCCTCCATCAGCGGGCAGAGCGAGAAGGACTGGAGCGCGCTCGCAAGGCGGGCGCGCGAGGCGGGGGCGGACCTGATCGAATGCAGCTTCTCCTGCCCGCAGGGGACGTTGGGGCTCAAGCCCGGCGCCATGCTCGGCCAGGACCCGGTGGCGTCCGCCAAAGTCGCGGGCTGGATCAAGCGCGGCGCCGAGGGAACGCCGGTCATCATCAAGCTCACGCCGCAGGTCGACGACATCGCCGAGATCGCCGCGGCGGTGCAGGGGGCGGGAGCGGATGCGGTCTGCGTCGGCAATACGCTCCCGGCGTTGATGGGGATCGATCTGGGAGAGGGATCAGGGATCAGGGATCAGGGATCAGGAAAACCCATGTGGATTCCGATCCCGAATGTCGACGGGAAATCGACCTATTCGGGGCTCTCCGGGCCGGCGGTCAAGCCGGTCTCGCTGCGTTGTATCGCGCAGGTGGCGAAGGTGACCGGGATGCCGATCGCCGGCAGCGGGGGTGCCGTCACCTGGCGCGATGCGCTGGAGTTCCTCCTGCTGGGCGCGGGCGTCGTCGAGTTTTGCACGGCGGTGATGCACTACGGCGTCGACATCATCGACGACCTCCGCGAGGGGCTCGCCTTCCACCTGGAGGAGCGCGGGGTGCGCAGCGTGCGGGAGATCATCGGCGCGTCACTGCCCTTTATCGTCTCGCACGACGAGCTGCCGCGCGAGACCTGGTGGCGTCCGCGCGTCGATGCCGACCGCTGCGTGCGCTGCGATCTCTGCGCCATCGCCTGCCGCGATGGTGGGCACCGCGCGATCACCGCCGACGCGGAGCGTCTCCCGCAGGTCGACGACGAGAAGTGCGTGGGCTGTGCGCTCTGTGCCACGCTCTGCCCCGTGCACTGCATCGCGATGGAGCCCTGGAAGCCGGAGGAGAAGGGGCCGGAGCCGGCGAAGACGACGGAGGAACCCTCTTCATGAAGGCATACCTGCTCGAGTGCACCGACTGCGGGCGGCACTTCACTCCCGACGCGGTCGAGTACCTCTGCCCCGACTGTGCGCAGGGGCTCGATCCGATGGCGCCGCTGCCGGGGATGCTGCGTTGCCTCTATGACTACGGGACGATCGCGCGCTCCTTCACCGTCGAGGCGCTCGAGCGCCGCTGGGAGGAGGGGCCGCGCCGGTGGCTGGAGCTCCTCCCGATCGAATCGGCCGAATTGCTTCCGCCGCTCATCGAGAACGCCACGCCGCTGCGCTTCGCCGCGCGCCTCGGGCGCCGCCTGGGGCTCGACGACCTGTGGCTGAAGGACGACACGGGGCTCCCCACCGCATCGTTCAAGGATCGCGCCTCGGCGCTCGTCGTCGCCTGCGCGCGCGAGCGCGACCGCGAGGTCGTGGCGACCGCCTCCACCGGCAACGCCGCGACCGCGCTCGCCGGCATGGCCGCCTCAGTCGATATGCGCAGCGTCATCGTCGTGCCGCGCACCGCGCCCGAGGCGAAGCTCGCGCAGATCGCCGTCTACGGCGGCACACTCGTGCCGATCGAGGGGAACTACGATCAGGCCTTCGCCCTCTCCCTCGAGGCGTGCGAACAGTTCGGGTGGTACAACCGCAACACCGGCTATAACCCCTACACCGTCGAGGGGAAGAAGACGGCGGCATTCGAGATATGGGAGCAGTTGGAATACAGCGCGCCCGACTGGGTGATCGTCCCCACCGGCGATGGCGTGATCCTCGCCGGGATCGAGAAGGGCTTCGCCGATCTCAGGGCGCTGAAGCTCATCGACCGTATCCCGAAGCTCGCCCTCGTGCAGGCGGCGGGGTGCCGCCCGCTCGTCGATGCAATCGAGCAGGGGAGGGAGGCGATCGTCCCGGAGAAAAATCCCGCGAGCGTCGCCGACTCGATCGCCGTCGGCGTGCCGCGCGCTGGGCACTGGGCGCTGCGGGCGGTGCGCGAGAGCGGCGGGGCGGCGGTCGCCGTCTCCGACGAGGAGATCGTCCGGGCGATCGCGCAGATCGGGTCGCTCACCGGCGTCTTCGCCGAGCCGGCCGCGGCGGCCTCGATCGCCGGGGCGGCGAAGCTGGCGCAGGCAGGGACGATCGACCCCGACGAGCGCGTGGTGGCGCTCATCACCGGCAACGGTTTGAAGGATGTTCCCGCGGCGATGCGCTCTGTCGCGATCCCCGAGCCCGTCCCCCCCACGATGGAGGGGGTGCGCTCCCGCATCAGCAGCTGATCCGTTCCAATCGCCAGGAGAAGAGATCGATGCGCAGCAGCGCGTGGCGCAGCGGTTCGTGCCGTTGTGCGAGCAGCGCGATCGCCTCGTGCGCCTGCAGCGCGGCGACGGCGGCGACGGCGGAGGGCGGGGTGCCCCGCCGCGTCTCCTCGCCGGCGGCCGGCAGCGTCTCCTCATCGCCGTAGATCACGGCGAGTCCGGCGTCGCCCGGAAAGATCGTCATCAACTGACCCATCTCGCCGGCGACGGCGGCGTGCACGACCGGCGCGCCGACGGCGGCGGCGGCGCGCTGCACCACAAAGCGATCGCGAAGGTTGCCGAGGCAGTCGAGGACGACGTCGGCGCTGGCCAGGAGCTGCGCGCCGTTCGCGTCGGTGAGGCGCTCCGGACATGCCTCGACATTCAGACGCGGGTCGATCGCGCACGCCCGCGCGGCCGCCACAAGCGCCTTGTTCGCGCCGAGCGTCTCCATCGTGCAGAGCAGCTGCCGGTTGAGGTTTGTCTCGTCGAAGCGGTCGAAGTCGACGACGCGGAGGTGGCCGACGCCGTAGCGCGCGAGGATCTCGAGGACCGTCCCGCCGAGTCCGCCGGCGCCGACGATCACCGCGCGCGCCTTTCGAAGGCGCGCCTGGCCGGCTTCGTCGAGAAAGCCGATGTTCCTTTGATACCGTGGCTCGATGTGCATTGCATCCTTCAGCTTTTGTCCGAGCTGATAGCTGAAAGCTGTCATGTACTCCACCGCCAGAGGCGCTCGGTCTGCAGGAGCGGCTCGTCCGGGTGCGGTCCGATGCAGAAGTCGAGCGCGATCGTTTCGTTTGTCTTCACCGCGCGCTCCTCGATCGGCAGGATCCCCTGCCGCCAGTGCGTCGGTGTTGCCGTCGGAGCGGCGTCGGTTCGGTGTTCCCCCCACCAGGTGGCGACCGGCCAGAGGGCGAAGGCACGAACGGTGTCCGCGCGCGCGCAGCGAAAGGCGGTCGTCGTCTCCAGGAATTCCGGAACCGCCTCCCGAAAATCGACCGCGGCGATGCGTTCGGGTGCGGCGATCAGCGACGTCGCCTCCACGCGCGCGATCATCGCCGGCTCCTCCAGCGCGGGCAGGAGCTCGATCGGCGCGCCCCAGAGCTCCAGCCGCTGCGGGATGATGGTGCCGGCGGGTGTGAGCAGGCGCTCGCGGGCGTCCGCGAGCGTGGCGAGGATGTTCTCGTCGAAGGCGAAGCTCCCCACCGTCTCGCAGAGGAGGAGGTCGGCGCGCTCCGCAAGCATGAGCTCGAAGGAGAGCCCCTCGCGAAAGTCGATGCGGTCGGCGACCCCCGCCTCCCGCGCCGCCGTTTCGGCCGCCGCGAGTGCCTCGGCGTCGACGTCGACGGCGATCACCTCGGCCGCCCCGGCCTCCGCCGCGGCGATCGCCAGCACGCCGGTCCCGGTGCCGATCTCCAGGACCCGCATGCCGGGGCGCACCGCCCCGACGATCGCGGCGCACAGCGGTTCGGTGCGCGCCGGATCGTCCACCATGTGTGCGTGGCGCCTCGTGGCGCTCGCCTGATCGACCATGGCCGGCACGCTACGATGCTGTCCTGGCGCGGTCAAGCGACTTGCTCGACAGGGGCGTCTATTGACATCACGCGCCGCATCCGGTGTAGAGGGAGAGCTCCAGCGGCGGGGCGAAAAGGGAGGGACGATGGAAGCGACGCGCACGCTCATCACCAATCCGCTCGGCATCATGGCGGTGATCTTGCTCACGCCCGCCTTCTTCATCTGGCTGGAGCGGCGCACCAAATGGAGGATCTTCAACTACCTGCCGCCGATCATCTGGATATTCCTCTTCCCGATCATCTGGAGCAACGTCGGCCTCATCCCGGTGCAGGCGCCGATCTACGGGCAGTTCAAGTCGTTCGCGGTGCCGCTCTTCATCATCCTGATGCTGCTCGACGTCGACATCCGGTCGGCGCTGCGCATCGCGGCGCGCGCCACCGGCGTGCTCGTCTTCGGCGCGGTCGGCGTGGTGATCGGCGCGGTCGTGGCGGTGGCGCTCTTCAAGCCGTGGCTGATGCCCGATGCGTGGCGCGGCTTTGCGGCGCTCGCCGGGAGCTGGATCGGCGGCACCGGCAACCTCGCCGCCGTTGCCGAGGGATTGAAAACCCCGCCCGAGATGGTCGGCATCGTCGTTCTCGCCGACACGCTCATCTACATCATCTGGTTTCCGGTTATGCTCGCCTGCAAGCGGTGGGCGAAGGGATTCAATCGCTTCGCCGGCGTCACCGAGGCGCACACGCGCAAGGTCGAGGCGGCGATCGCGAACTACGAGGAGAAGGACAAGGAGGTCCACTTCCGGCACCTGCTCGTCCTCTTCGGCGTCGGCTTCGCCACGATCTTTGTCGCCCACCTGGTTTCAGGCCTCCTGCCGCCGTGGGAGCCGGTCCTGACGGCGAAGACCTGGATGGTCCTGCTGGTGACGACCTTCGGGCTGATCCTCGCCGCGACGCCGCTCCGGCGCGTGCCGGGGACGCACGCGGTTTCCATGGCGCTCGTCTACGTCTACATGGCGATGATCGGCGCGCAGGCGAACCTGCTCAAGCTCGGCGGCGCGCACTGGTTTCTCCTCGCGGCGCTGGTTTGCATCGTCCTGCACGGGCTCTTCTGCGTCATCGGGGCACGGCTGCTGCACGTCGACGTGCATCTCACGGCGATCGCCAGCGCGGCGAACATCGGCGGAGCGGCCTCCGCGCCGGTGGTCGCCGCCTATCACCGGCACGAGTTGATGCCGGTCGCCATCATGATGGCGCTCATCGGCTACGCCATCGGCAACTACCTGGCCTTCCTCACCGGCTATCTCTGTCACCTGATCATGGCATGATCTGATGGGGGGAGGGGCTCAGCGATTGCAGAAGCGTTCGTAGAAGAGCCCCCACTTGACGCCGGCGTCGCTGATCGTCGCGACGTCGGCGTCCGCTGTCGCCATCGCTTCGTCCAAAACGATCGCGCCGGCGAGGATCACCTCGGCGCGCTTCGGGTCGAGCCCGGGGATCTCTTGGCGTTCGGCGATCGTCTTCCCCTGCAGGTCGGCGGCGATCGCTTGCAGGGCGTCGCGCGCGAGCGTCTTACCGTGCACGGCGTTGCGATCGTAGGGCTCAAGGCCGAGAACGATCGCCATCAGCGTCGTCGCGGTGCCGGCGGTGGCCACCAATCGTGACTCGTGACTCGTGACTCGTGACTCGTGACCACGCAACATCGAACGAAGAGAATCTCGCAATTGATTCGTTTCATTATCGGACACCGGGTCGGTCTTCAAAAAGCGCTCGGTGAGGTTCACGCAGCCGATTGGGAGCGAGCGCCAGGAGAGCATGCCGTCGTCGCCCCGTGCGATCCACTCGGTGGAGCCGCCGCCGATGTCGAGGACGAGGATCTCCTCGCCGAAGTCATGCGCGGAGGCCTCGAAGGTGAGCCGCGCCTCCTCCGCCTCGGAGAGGACTTCGATGCAGATCGGCATCTCGCGGCGGGCGACGAGCAGAAAGTCGTCGGCGTTGTCGGCGGTGCGCAGCGCCGCGGTCCCGACGGCTGCCACCGCGCGCACGCCGTGCTCCGTGCAGAGCGCCCAGTACTCACGCAGGACAGCGAGCGTGCGCTCCGCCGCGTCGTCGGCGAGGCGGCAGCTCTTTGCGAGCCCCGCGCCCAGGCGCGTGACCGTCGCGCGATCCTCCACGATGCGCACGCTCCCGTCGGCCTGCGGCTCGCCGATCAGGAGGAGCGTCGAATTGGTGCCGATGTCGATGCTTGCGTACATACGTCCGATGGTCCGATGGTCCGACGGTCCGATGGTCCGATGATCACAACTGACGGACTGACGGACGAACGGACCGACGGACTATTCCCGCTTCGGCCCCCAGTCGGGGAGGATGCCGTTGCCCTTGGAGACGCGCATCTGGTTCGTGCCGTCGGCGCGCATGATGTAGATCGCGTTGCCGCCGTCGCGCGTCGAGGAGAAGGCGACGAAGCGCCCGTCGGGCGAGAAGGTGGGATGGTCGTTCGCGCCCGAGTCGATCGTCAGGCGCTGGATGTTGCTCCCGTCCGGGTTCATGATGAAGATGTCGAAGGTGCCCATGTCGCGCCCGGCGAAGACGATCTTGTCGCCCATCGGCGACCAGTCGGGCATGTCGTTCTGATAGCCGACGAAGGTCAGCCGCGTCATCCCGCCGCCGCCAGCCGTCATGCGGAAGAGGTGCAGTCCCCCCGCGCGCTCCGAGGCGAAGACGATCTGCTCCCCCCCCGGCGACCAGGCCGGCGAGATATCGATGTTGTAGGTGTTCGTCAGCCGCCGCATCCGCCGTCCCCCCGGCGGAATCGTGTAGAGGTTCGCCGCTCCCTCCGCGGTGGAGGAGAAGACGATCGACTTGCCGTCCGGCGACCAGGCGGGCGTGATGTTCGAGCCCTTCTCGCCGGTGATCTTGCGCATGCGGCTGGAGTCGAGCTTCGAGACGTAGAGGTCGGGAAACCGCTTGAGGTACGAGGTGAAGACGACCCGCGAACCGTCCGGCGAGAAGCTCGGGCTGATGTTGATCGACTTGTTCTTCGTGACGGCGAAGGGGCGCTCGCCGTCCATGTCCATGACGTAGATCTCCTTGCGCCCCTTTCCGGTGACGGCGGCGTAGGCGATCTTCGTGTTGAAGACGCCGGGGATGCCGGTGAGTGCCGCCATGATCTCGTCGGAGAAGCGGTGCACCGCATCGCGCAGGTGCTTCTTGTCGGTCTTGTACTGTTTCCCCACGAGCATGGCGCGGAGATATGGATCGAAGAGGCGCAGCGTGAGGACGTACTTCCCCCCTTCGCGGTCGATCGATCCCTTCACCACCCCCTGGGCCTCGATCGCCGACCAGTAGGCGAAGCGCATCGTCTCGACGGTCAGCCCGTCCTTGCGCGCCACGTCGCGGTAGATGGCGGGGTCGATGACCTGGAAATAGCCGGAGAGGGTGAGGTCGTTGCGGATGATCTTGGCCACGTCGTCGCCCTTGCCCCCGCGCAGATCCGGGACGGCGATGGGGAAGGGTTTGTCGGAGGGCTGGTCGACCGGGATGTAGATGCGCGCGTGCGCTGTTGAAGCTGTTGCGACAATGAGGAGGAGGGCGGTCAGGAAGGTCTTTTTCATGGCGTTCTCCAAAACAGGTGTCCTCTATCTTGTCAACAAACGTGTCTCGCCTGTCCCGCGCTAATACCGCGGTTTGAGCGTCGGGTCGAACTCCACGAGGAAGCCCTCGTTGTAGGCCTCCCAGGCGAGCCGGTCGGGGGGGCGGGGCAGCGGCGAGGCCCGCTTCACCGCACGCACCGCCGACTGATCGAAGGTCGCATCGCCCGAGGGGGAGGCCCAGCGCACCGAGACCACCTCGCCGTCGTCGTTGATCATCACCGCCAGCCGCGCGTTGAAGCTCCCGGCTCCCTCCTGCGTGTATTTCGCCGGGACCACCCATTCGCGGATGATCTTCGCTCGGACCTTGGCCTGGTACATGAGGTATTCGGGATCGGAGGGGGCGACCTTCAGCGGCTTCGTCCCGGTGCCGTACTTGAAGCCGTCGGCGTCGTCGCGGACCTGCGCGGCTTCCGGCACGATCCGTCGATTCTTGATCTGCTTGTCGATCTTCGCCAGGGCGTTGGCGATCTTCCGGTCGGTGCGCGAGGGTTTGCGCACCTTCATCTCCTTGGGGACCTTTGGCTTCGGTCGCGCCGGGGGCGCCTCCTCCTTGGCCACCACCGGGGCGCGCATCTTGGGCTTGAGCGATTCCTGGTCCTTCGCCTTCGGTTCGAAGAGCTTGCGCTGCTCCTCGATCGTGCTCTTCGGGAGGTCCTTCGCCTTTTTGAGTCCCAGGCCGATCTCCTCGCTCGTCCCGCGCGGGAGCTCCACCCACATGACGTCGATCTTGATCGGGCGGTCGAAGATGCGAAAGCGCAGGTCGGGGACGGCGATGAAGAGGATCAGGACGACGAGGTGGACGATCGCGGAGGCGACGATCGCGGGACGCAGCGAGGGATGCTGATGTGACGGCACGCGTCTCACCGAGGCCGGCTCCCTATGGCCCTGCCGATACGTCGGTCTCGGGTTGCGTGATCATACCGATCCGGTCGACGCCCGCCTTCTTCGCGTGCGACATCACCTTGACGACCGTGCCGTAGAGTAGCTCCGTATCGGCCTTGATGAAGAGGTCCTTCTGCTGCTTCGCCTGGAAGATAGCGGAGAGGCGCCCGGGGAGCTCCTCGATGGGGATCGCCTCCTGATCGTCGCCCAGGAATATCTTGTCGCCCTTCTGAACCGTGAGGACGACATCCGTCTTCGTGCGCTTGAGCGCCGGCGCGGCGGCCTCCGGGAGGTTGACCGGCAGCCCCTGCTGCAAGAGCGGCGCGGTCATCATGAAGACGATCAGCAGCGTCAGCGCGACGTCGACGAGCGGTGTGACGTTCACCGTCGTGTTGAGCTTGCTGTGGACCTTCGTGTCGAGCAGGGCCATGGGTCGGTGCTCCTCACGCCGCGCCGAAGTACTCGCGCTCGATGCGTCCGTTCAGGTCGTCGGCGAAGTCGGTGAGGTCCTTCGACAGGATGCGGATGCGCGTGACGTAGTAGTTGTAGAAGATGATCGCCGGGATGGCGGCGACCAGGCCGATCGCGGTGGTGATCAGTGCCTCGGCCAGATGCGGACCGATGATCGCGAGACTCGAAGTCCCGGTGCGGCCGATCTTCCAGAAGGCGTTGAGCACACCCCACACCGTGCCGAAGAGGCCGATGAAGGGGGCGGCGCTGCTGGTCGTCGCCAGGAAGGGGACGCCGTATTCCATCTCCTCGATCTCGTCCTCGGTGGCGCGCTGGACCTCCTTCTGCACGCGCGTGGCCGCCTGCGGGCTGCCGTTGTCGCGCAGCACGTCGACCGCCGCCTTGAAGACGTTGAAGGCGGGGCTCTTGCGAAAGGAGCCCTTTGCCACGATCGCGTCGATCGACTTCGCCTGCCAGAAGAGCTGATAGAAGCGGTTGCAGCGCGCCTTGATCTTCTTCAGCTGCCGGTACTTGCTGCCGATGATCGCCCACGAGATGATCGAGAAGGCGAAGAGCACGAGCAGGGTGATTTGGACGACGACGTTGGCCTGGAGCATCAGCGTGAAGAGCGATTTCTCGCCGGCGCCGATGTTCGTCTCCACGACCTCGGTGGCCTGCGCCAGCAGGCCGATCAGTGCGGGGGTCAGCATCGCGGGATTTCTCCTCTTGTGGTGGATTCAGATGGAATTCCGGCATAGTACCGGGCTGCCCTCCGTCGTGTCAATAGGAGTGCGCCCCGTCAAGATATCGACCCCTCATTCCTCCAAAACGGGTGATTTCCATCATCGCCGCCCCCGCAGACCGACTCGGAAGGGCCGGATTTCAAGGTGATAGGCCGTTTCCTTGCTGGCACGGTCCTTGCTGAAAAAGGGGGGTGGAAGCGAGCGTGTGGAAGGAGGTGTGTCATGGTCAGCAGACGCAATCGCCGTGAGAAGCGACGCCGTCGCGCCTATCGCGACTCGCGCAAGGCGTGGGAGCTCCTGCACGAGGAGTCGGGCTTCGAGGATCTCGGAGCGCAGTTCGATCCGAACATCTCCGATCTCGACGGGCAGGAGACGCACCTGCACTTTCTCGTGCGGTGCCCGACAGCGCTGAGCGCACGCCGTCGGTAGGGCGCACGTCGTGCATGAGACAAGGAGGGAATATGGGCGAACCACTGAAACCCGTCCGCGGGACGCATGTCCCGAAAGACCAAAATCCTTCGAAACCGGATCCGAAGCATATCTTCGCGCGAGTCCACCAGCAGCTCTCCTCGCCGGACTATCGTGGGGAGCATGCGATCGGCGATTACTACGTCGCGGAGAAGACGGTCTTCGACGGATCCACCGCAGAGCTCAGCGGAAGGCGCCGCGTGGGGGACATGATCCCGCTCGAGGCCTTCTTCGGCAGCGTGCCGGGGACGCAGAAGGGCTCTTCGTATGACAAGGCGAACACGGTGGCGCACTTTTTCGGAAACGCCGGCTGGGATATCGCCGAGGATATCGATGGCAACCGCTACGTCGTCGGCGTGCCGCACGAGGGGAGCTTCATCACCGTTGCCGAGCTGACGGAGATCCGTGCGCAGGAGGCGAAGGAAGAAGCGGAGCTGCCGCCGAAGAAGATGACGGCGGGTCCCGGCGACGACGCGAAGGCGCTGGAGAAGGCGGCGAAGCGCTTCAAGAAGGACGAGTAGCGTCAGACGATGACGATCGATCGGGGAGGCCCCTGTCCGCTGATGCGGGCGGGGGCTTTATTTGTGCGCCCGGCAGGGCGCACATCGAATAGGAGGCCCCGGTCACTCACCATGACCGGGGCCTCCTACTCGATTGTGCCGTTGGTGAGCGCGCGGCACAGGCGCGAGAAGTGGGCATCGAAGGGGCGCAGTTGCTGCGCACGGCAGGCCTCGCGCCGGGCCCCCGCCCGATCCCCGCGGTCGTTAAGGAAGTGGGCGTACTGGTAGCGCAGGATCGCGTGCCAGGGGTCCTCCGCGATCGCCTCCTCATAGAGCGCGCCCGCCTTCGCGACAATCGCGGCGTCGTCGTCCCCCTCCCGCATCAACAGCGTCTCGGCCCGGTTCGCGGTAAAGACCGCGTGCGCGGTGGCATCCGGCATCGCCGTCTGTCCCGGGTGCCCCGCCTCAGAGATCCAGGCGTCCAGCGAGAGGTCGACGGTGAGTGTCCGCTCGCCGTCGGCATCCAGGGCCACCTCGACGGCGACGTGCGTCGTCGTGTGCGAGCGGCCCGCGATCCGCCAGACGTCGACGGTGCGCGCCTGCAGGCCGGCGAGCATAAAGAGCGCGGAGACGAGGCGCGCGAACTCCGTGCAGTCGGCAAAGCGCTCCTCGCGCGGTGCGGTCAGCAACTCGCGAACGCTGCGTTCGTACGAGGAGACCGGCACCGGCCGAACGCCCAGGCCGTTGGGATCGAGGATCCAGGCGACGATCTTCTGCACAAGCTGTCGGTTGAAGGTGACGGATGCGGACGGAATTCTCGTTGTGGCGACCTCCCGCCGGATGCGCTGAATCCCGTCGCGAACCTGCACGAGCAGGCGGTCGTCCCATCCGCGCTTTGCGTCGAACGAGGAAAAGATCGTCGGGAGGCAAAAGGGGGTGCGGCCGATGATCGTCTCGGAGGCGGGGCGGGCGTCGCCGCCGTAGGCGAAGTGCTCCTGCTCCTCCTCCAGGAGGCGTGCGGCGGCGGTCGTCACCTCGCGTGGGCTGATGCCGTCGCCACGGCTCCCCGGCCGCGTGATCGTGATGCAGCCCTCCTCCGTGCAGGCGATGACCTCCTCGCCCACGTCGATCTCCGCGGCGGGCAAGCCGATCTCCTCCACCAGGAGGGTGCAGAGCTCCCCCGCCCGGGGGTTCGACCGGGAAAGCGATGCGCAGGGATGATCTGTCCGCGGTGTGCTCATAGCGCCAAATCGCCTCTATATCGCACATTCCTGTTGAAAGTTGCGAGCTATTTCAGTAGCCCCAGAGCCATGTCAGGGCCATCACAGGGGCCGATCGGGGTCTTCGATTCGGGCATCGGGGGGCTCACCGTCCTCGCGGCGATCCGTCGGCTGCGGCCGCGCGATCCCTTCGTCTATCTGGGCGACACTGCGCGCGTCCCGTACGGCACGAAGTCGGCGGAGACGGTGACGCGCTACGCCCGCGAGTGTGCCGACTTTCTGGTGGAGCGCGGGGCGCGGGCGATCGTCGTCGCTTGCAACACTGCCTCGGCGCACGCCCTCCCGGAGCTCACGCGTCGCTACGACCTCCCGGTGATCGGCGTGGTCGAGCCGGGTGCGGCGGCCGCGGTGCGGACCAGCCGCGGCGGGGCGATCGGCGTGATCGGCACGGCGGGGACGGTTTCGAGCAACGCCTACGGCAACGCGCTCAAGTTGCTCGCCCCGGCGACACGCATCGTCAGCCGGGCCTGCCCGTTGCTCGTCCCGCTCGTCGAGGAGGGATGGACGGAGAACGACGTGGCAGAGCTCGTCGTCGGGCGCTACCTCGCCGACCTGAAGGCGGAGGGGATCGACACGCTCATCCTCGGCTGTACGCACTACCCGCTGGTCACCGCCGCCATCGCCCGCGAGCTAGGCGAGGGGGTCGCCCTCGTCGATTCGGCCGAGACGACGGCGCGCGCCCTGGATGCACTCCTGCGCGAGCGCGAGGGGGAGCCCCCCAGTGAAGGAAGGGGGGAGGGACGCCTCTACGTTACCGACATGCCGGGGCGCTTCGAGCTCCTGGCGCGCCGCTTTCTGGGCGACGATCTTCCGCCGGTCACGCGCATCGACCTCTGAGGGGTGAACCCTCCGAAGGAGTCGCGCGTGCGAAACCGGGGCAGCTCAGAATCCCTTGTGGGTGACACAAGAAACATTTGTAATTCAGGTGGATACAAGTGTCGCCCACAAGGGTTTGTGTCCCCGGTCTTGGTTTTCTGTTTCTGACCGCTGCCTTTTTCGGAGGGTTCGTCTTGCAATTTCCCCCCTCCGTGGTAGTTCGTATAAACACCAATTGTTTCGAAGGGTTCTGACCTCTCCATGCGATTTTCTCCTTTCATTGCGCGGACGCTCTCCGTGGCGCTCCTCCTAGCGGCCCTCGTCGTCTGGCCGGGGAGCGCGCGGGCGCTCTCGAACAAGGGCTACAAGGCGCTGCACCAGTTCACGAAGATCCTCAACTATGTCGAGGAGAACTACGCCTCCGAGATCGACGAGGAGGCCCTCATCGAGGGGGGCATCCGCGGGATGCTCGAGACGCTCGATCCGCACAGCGTCTACATGTCGCCGGAGATCTACCGCGAGCTCAAGGTCGACACGCGCGGCCGCTTCGACGGCATCGGCATCGAGGTGACGGTGCGCGATGGGCTCCTCACGGTCGTCGCGCCCATCAAGGGGTCGCCGGCGGATCGCGCCGGGATCCAGGCGGGCGATCGCATCCTCAAGATCAACGGTGTCTCGACGAAGCGCATGAACCTGGGCGAGGCGGTGAGCCACATGCGCGGGCGGCGCGGCAGCCACGTGACGCTCACCCTCGGCCGCGAGGGGCGCCGTACCCCCTTCGACCTCACGATCGTCCGCCGCGTGATCAAGGTGCCGAGCGTGAGCGCGCGCCTCATCGACGACCGCTTCGCCTACGTCAACATCATCAACTTCCAGCAGGGGACGGCGCGCGCGGTGGACAAGGCGCTCAAGCGCCTGGGCAAGCAGCACGAGATCGAGGGGCTCATCCTCGATCTGCGCCACAACCCGGGCGGGCTTCTGGAACAGGCCGTCGCGGTCTCCGACCTCTTCCTCTCGGATGGGCTCATCGTCAGCACGAAGAACCGTGACCGGGAGATCGACCGGCACGTGGCGCGCTCGCAGGGAAGCGAGCCCGACTACCCGATCGTCGTCCTCGTCGACGGCGGCACGGCATCGGCCTCCGAGATCGTCGCCGGCGCGCTGCAGGATCAGGGGCGCGCGCTGGTGATGGGGACCACCTCCTTCGGGAAGGGGTCGGTGCAGACGGTGATCGACCTCGGCGACGGCGCGGCGCTCAAGCTCACGATCGCGCACTACTTCACGCCGTCGGGTCGGCTGATCCACGAGCGCGGCATCGAGCCGGACGTCGTCGTTTCGGCGAAGGCCCCGAAGGAGGAGAAGGACAAGGTGGAAGGGGGCGCGGAGGAAAAGCCGGCCGCTCCGCGCACCGACCGACAGCTCGATGAGGCGATCGACTATCTGCGCGAGGGGAAGGTTGTTCCGCGCGTGCGCCCGACGACGGCGGCGCTCGACGCTGCGGGGCGCGATGGGAAGACGGAACCAATGAACACATCACCTGAGGGAGGAAGACGATGACGAAGCGTATCGGAGTATTGACCGGCGGCGGCGACTGCCCGGGGTTGAATGCGGTCATCCGCGCCGTGGTGCGCCGCGCGATCGCGCACGGCGACTATGAGATCATCGGCATCAAGCACGGCTGGCGGGGATTGGTTGAAATGGACACGCGCCCGCTCACCCGCCGCGATGTGCAGGGGATCCTCTACCGCGGCGGTACGATCCTGGGGACGAGCCGCACGAATCTCTTCAAGGACGACGCGACGGCGAAGCAGGCGATCAGCAACATCAAGAAGCTCAACCTCGACGGCATCGTCGCGATTGGCGGCGAGGACACGCTGGGCGTCGCGAAGCGGCTCGGCGACGAGGGGATCAACGTTGTGGGCGTGCCCAAGACGATCGACAACGACCTGCCCGGCACCGATTTCACCTTCGGCTTCGACACGGCGGTGCAGATTGCCACGGAGGCGATCGACCGCCTGCACACCACGGCGGAGTCGCACGACCGCGTGCTGGTCTGCGAGGTGATGGGGCGCCACGCCGGCTGGATCGCCACCTTTGCGGGGCTCGCCGGCGGTGCGGACTGCATCCTCATCCCGGAGAAGGCGATCGATCTCGAGGAGGTCTACCGGACGATCTGGGAGCGCCACGAGAAGGGCGTCTTCTTCGACATCATCGTCGTCGCGGAGGGGGCGAAGATCAAGGGCGAGGAGGAGGTGCTCTCCTCCAAGCACGTCGACGACTTCGGCCACGTGCAGTTAGGTGGCATCGGCCAGGTGCTGGCGAAGAAGATCGAGGAGAAGACCGGCTACGACACGCGCGTGACCGTGCTGGGACACATCCAGCGCGGCGGCAACCCGACTGCGCACGATCGGGTGCTCGCCACCCGCTATGGCGTCGCCGCCATGGACGCCGCGCACAAGGGGAGCTATGGTGTGATGGTGGCGCTGCACGGCAAAGACGTGGTGGAGATTCCGATCGCGGAGGTCTCGAAGGGGATCAAGACGGTCGACGAAAACCTCTACGAGATGACGAAGACGTTTTGGGGGTACTGAGGGTTTGTTCGGACACAAAAAAACCGCGGCAAGCGCCGCGGTTTTTTTTTGTGTCTGCGTTGTACTGCCGACTACTGCTGCACCCTCGCTTCGGTCTCGATCGCGAAGCCGCTCTCCAACCCGAAGTTGGCGACCGTCCCAATGCTGTAGCTCTGCTGCAGCTGGACGATGAAGGCGCGGGTGGCGGGGCGCCGGAGCTCGTAGTCCGAGGCCTCCGAGAGGTCCGACGGATTGCCGACGTCGCTCGCACCGCCCTGCGAGGCCACGAAGCGGGCCCAGCGCGCCATCGCCTTGTAGAGGCCGGCCGGGTCGCGGTGATCCGCGGCGATGCCCTCGGCGACGAGCTCGCCGGTGAGCGGGTTGATCGCGCCATTGCCGGTGATCGGGTTGTCGTCCGAGCCGCGGTCGCTGCCGTAGATCGGGTCGGTCGGACTGCCCGGCGTCTTGTCGCCCTTGTTGGGCTTTCCCTCGTCGTCATTATCTTTGAAGTGTTTCTTGAAGAATTCCTCCATGTCCCGCTCGGCATCCTTCGCCCTCTTACTATTGAGCCAATCTTCAATGTCGTACGTTTCCCCATCATCGTTGTTCCCGTCATCCTGAGAGACCAAACCGCTGCCGGATCCGCTGCCGTTCGCACCGGCGCGGTCGCGCACCTCGTCGCCCGGCATGCTTGCGCCGCCGACGAGATTGTCCAGGATCGCCTCCATATAGACGTGGTGCTGCAGGTAGAGCTCCGCATCGATGCGCGCGATCACATCCTCGACGAGCCCCGCCTCCTCGACGCGGAAGACCATCTCGTCTCCCTCGCGAGCACATTTGCCCTCGCCGACGCTCGTCGTGAAGGTGCCGTCCGCGCGGCAGTAGAGATACGTCTCAATCGTGATCTTTTCGATCTTCTCCAGCGGGTTCTTCATCAGATTTCGTCCCATGCGGACCTTCGGATCCTGATTCGTGAAGCGCCCCTCGTCGAGCGGATCATTGGAGAGCCACACGCGCCCTCCGGCCTGCGCGGAGACTGCAGCGAGCGTCATTCCCAGGGCAGCGACCGTTGCCACCAACATCATCGTGACCTTCTTCATATCGACCTCCTCCGTCCTATTGCTCGAGGCGTCCCGCCCCCATGACGTTCCCCCCTCGAGTGTCCGTTCTTTTTTGTTATCGGAGGGGGACGCGGGCGAAAGTGTGCGGCGCGCAGGAAGAACGAAGACACCTGTCTTCACATGAAATTATTAGTAATATCAATTAGTTAATCAATCCACGAGCATCCTGATTTCGAATGAAGTGTGTGTCCCCGGCATTCCGATCGGCATCTTCGGCCACATTTTCGATCAGAAGCGGCTGAAGCAGACGATGTACCGGACGAGCTACGATGATATTGCGTACATGACCGATCAGTAGAATGTTGTAAGCTCTTGAGAAGGGCGACGTTCGGGAGATTGAGCGGCGCCCTTTTTGTATGCGGACAGGCGATGAGGAATGGCTTTGAAGTGAAGATGTTTCGTGTCGAATGACTTCTGTTTTTCACGCCACTCTCCGAGAGGGCGATATTCGCCCGATTCGATATCAAATACTGAAATCGTTCCGCTCGACGGGTCGATCGAAAAGCGCTTCCAAGCGGCATCATCCGGTTCGTCCAGGAGAAAGGGTGCACCAGCCCCATCGTCATCGTTCTGACGCCGATTCTCATTGTGAGAGGTTCAGTCGTCTCTGTTACGATCCTCCCATCAGCGAGTGATTGAAAAATAACTATAATATCAAATAATTGGTTGTCTTCCTTCTTCGAGTTTCGCTTCCTCCTGAGGGCATGGAATATGCGAGAGATGTCATTTTGTGGGGGGGAGGTCCAGAGCCATGAAAACGACCCGTTCATTTCGTTTCGTCATCGCCTGTTTGGCACTCGTGCTGGCCGTTGCGGGATGCACAAAAGGGGAGGGAGGTGCTCAGGAACCGGAGCCGGAGACAGAGTCGCTGACCGAGCTTCTCGACCAGTCGGCCCCGACGCACCCGTATGCGATCGTGACGAGCGGTCCGGAGGAGAACCGGACCTTTTCGTTATTGCGTCTGCCCGATGCGGGATCGACCGCATCCAGTCCGGCGCAGGTTGCGACGGCGACCACGACCACGGCCGAGGGCGGCAACGCGGAAACGGAAAACCCCTCCCGCTTTCCGCTGCAGGGAATCCCCGCTGGATTCAACCCGTGGAGTTCCCAGATGAAGGGAGCGACGCTCGCTTATCGCTGCGGCGAGGCAAAAAATGGTCAGGAGCTCTGCATCATGGACTTCGACCACGGCCGTGCGCGGCGCATTGCCGGAAATCAGCATGGGGCTATCAAAATGTCGGAGGACGGGATGATCGTCGCGACGGTCGTCGATGACGGCATCATCGCGTGGGATGTCGAGTCGGATCAGCTCCTCGGAGAGATGAGCTTTGCACTGACGGAGGGAGGAGGAAATCTCGCCATCCAGCGAACATCGCTCAGTCAGGGGAACGTGCCCATGGTCAGCTATGTGCTGGCTGATTCCCACGGAGGAGTCGTCTTTCAGGGTTTTGCATCGCCTGCGGGGCGCACTTCGGGGGGAGAGCTCTGCAGGATTGTCGACAATGCAGCGCCCTCGCTCCAGGCCTTCGTCCGCAAAAACGCAGACGGTGTTTTCGACCTCTTTCTCCTCGACCCGTTGACGAACGAGATCACCCTCCTCTCACGATTGAACGACTTTGACTCCTACTCCTGTATACAGACCACGGATGCCGGGACGATTCTCCTGGTCGGCGAGGTTACAAGCACATTCGATAGCTACGTCGACGTGTATGCGACCTACACATTTCTCTCCCTCTTTGATCGTTCGTCCGGAACGATCAAGGACACGACCCCATTCTGTAATAAACTGACGACGGACTATGACAAACGAGCGGTTTTTTTGGCGGATTATGACCTCAGTGCGGACGGCTCGCGCATCGCGCTGAGCGTCCACTCTCCGATAATCGAATGGGATGACTGCCAAAGGGCTTCCTGTCTCCCCCGAAATTTCAAGATGGCGCTCGCTCGGGAGGGTGCGTGGATCTTCGATCGGAACGGGACGATGATTCACGAATACCTGGACGAGGATCTCCAGGCGCGATTTGCCTGCGACGACAGCCGCATCCTGATGCAGTCGGGAGAGGATCGTCACTTTTTCCTGGTCTCGCCATCGGGGGAGCGGGAGCGCGTCGACGGTGCCGTGAACCAATTCTTCGGCCCGCAGTGCTTGGTGCAGGTCGCCCGGAACGATCAGTTCTTCCTCCTGCAGATGAAGAGTGGTGAAACCATCGACATGGGGGAGAATGCGTTCACCTCGAGGATCGTGATGCTGTCCGACGCCGTCGCCACGCGCGTTGCGGAGATGCCGATTATTGCGCCGGATGCGGGCACGACGGTCGCCGCGTCGTCGCTGCAGCTCGTGGGCGTGCCGCCGGAGCGCGACCCGGCGACCGGCGAGGAGGTCGCCGGCGGCGCGGTGGCTTCGGGCGCGGGCGACGCATCCTCGACGGGGGGCGGAGGTGTGGCCGGCGACGTTCCCGCGGAAAACCATGCACCCGAGATTGCTTTTCTCACGGTCAGCGGTGCGCCGGCGTTTCCGACAATGGAATGCAACTACATCAACCTGGGGGGGGCTGGTCCTCAATGCAAGCTGCCCACTCTACCTTCGCGTTACGGACGAGGACGGCGATGATGTGACCATCTCTCTCTACGATCCGAAGGATCTCTGGGACGATCCCTGGGAGGTCGACTGCAGCGAGATCGAAAACGCAGATAGCCTTGAGGGAGAGGGTGTTTGCTACAAGACGATCCTCGAGCCGCCGATGCCGGAGGCGGGGGAGTCTGAACAGAATCGGGTGAGCGTGCAATACGACGACCACCACCAGGACGTTGCCGGCGTTGGCCTCGTGCACACGACCGTCACGACCACCTTGAAGTAGCGAACCCCCTCCAACCCGATCACAACCCCATCAGACGCCTCTGAAAGTGAACCCCATCAGACGGAGCAAGAAGTGCGGAAGATAACCCCCCATCAAACCCCCAATCAGACGGAGCAAGAAGTGTTGGTCGGCCAACGGGTCACAGCATCTCGAGATTGCCAGTGTCCATTGTTGTCGATGTCTGACCGAACGGAAGTATTCCGGCGGTCGCGGCAGTCGGAAGGGCGGAGAAGAGCATAAACGCCGCGATCATGGCGAGGGCCGCCACCCCTCCCCTCTCCAACGCTTCGCTCATCTGGAGATTGCGTCCTCCTGTCGGAAATGGGGCGAGGGCGAGCGGCTCACTCCTGGAAGAGGAATAGTCGGATTCTCGTCTCCCTTCCTTCGTCGGTTGAGAGGCGGCGGCTGGTTTCGAAAGAGGATGTCGCAGGATTTCACGGCAGTCCGCCGCCTCATAGGCCCTGCGATAGTATCCATGTTTTCGATTCGAGCGCCCGTACCACAAGAGGGCCAGGAGACCTAAAAAATTCCCGATGCCTTCCTGTTTCTTTTTCGGTCCGGTAAAAGAGGCTAACGCTGCCAGCCCTGTTGCATATCTGAAGAAGGTGTACCACATGCCTTCTCTCATGAATCGCTGGCATTGTTGATATCGTTCATAGCGGCTTTGCTGATCCCCATTTGCCGGAGAGTTGGCCGATGCGTTTCCGCTTCCATCAATTCCGTCGGCGGCGAGCATGTAAAGGGGCAGATCCGAGTAAATCTGCTTTTGTCCTGCAGTGACCGTATTTTGAACAGGCATTCCTTCCATCTCAATCCTCCTTCCGTGTCGACCCCCAATTCATGTGTCTCCATTCTTATCGATTGAAGAAAAGATTCGTTTCCAAAATTATTCATTCTTCAGCTAATTTCCGCTCACAATAGTGAGCATGCCGATTGGCGGCAGGTTGGAAATCCCCTCAGAGGTGCGGAAAATCCCCCT
>CAYPII010000014.1:0-17686 GCA_964410765.1 uncultured Myxococcales bacterium
CCGAGGTCTTGGAGGCGACCTCCTTGACCATCTGGGCGCCCATGTTCTCGAACTTCTCGGGAAGCTCGATCTCCTTGGCAACGGTCACGCCGTCCTTCGTGACGACGGGGCTACCGAACGACTTGTCGAGGATGACGTTTCTGCCGCGCGGACCCAGCGTCACCTTCACGGCATCGGCCAACGAGTTTACACCCTTCAAGATGCGCTCGCGGGCGTCCTGACTGAATGCGAGTTCCTTTGCTGACATGGTTTCTCCTCCTTGCGGTTCGTTGCGTGCGTGAAATTACTTTGCGATGACGCCGAGGATGTCATCCTCGCGCATGATCGTGTACTCCTCGCCGTCGATCTTCACCTCGGTGCCGGCGTACTTCGAGAAGAGGACGCGGTCCCCCGCCTGGACGTCGAGCGGCTGCTTGTTGCCGTTGTCGAGCACCTTGCCGTTGCCCACCGCCACGACCTCGCCCTCCTGCGGCTTCTCCTTGGCGGAGTCGGGGATGATGATCCCCCCCTTCGTCTTCTCCTCGCCCTCCAGGCGCTTGACGAGGATGCGGTCCTGCAGCGGTCTGATCTTCGTGTTTGCCATCGTCGTTCCTCCTTTGGTGATGGTGATAGGAACGGGTGTTAGCACTCTCTCCCGGTGAGTGCCAATACCCTCTGTGTGCGGACCATATAATGCCGAATTCCGACCCGTCAAGCCCTGTGGATAATTTTTTCAAAAAAAGTGTCGGACACTTCCTGAAAAAGTGTCCGTCATCCGCGGATAGGGGAAATTCTATAAATCACTGAAATTCTTAGACAAAGTGCGTCATTTCCTGACGCCCCGCGTATTGGCCCCCTCCCCCCGGGTGCGTAGGATCGCCGCCATGTTGCGCAAGATACCGATTTTCCTCATTTTCATCCTCCTCTCCTCCGCCGGCTGCACGCCCTCGGGTGGCGCCCCCGATTTTTCCGGTCCGGCCGCCGAAGCGCCGGATGCGAATATCGCCGCACCGGCGGTGGACGAGCAGCTCGCCGCCGAGGCGGGGCTCAAGCGCATCGTCTATCATGTGGGCCCGGTCGACCTCCCTGCCGGGACGCCCCCCGACGCGATGCTCGAACAGCCGCTGGCGATGCGCTTTCAGACCGACGAGCCGCTCTGGGTCATCGCCTTCACGCCGCGCGTGGTCAACGCCAACGGCGACGAGCTCCCCGCGAAGCTCCTCCACCACGCCCTGATGCTCAACATGCACGAGGACAACCCGCTCTGCGCCGACGCCGGCGGCGGCAACCCCTTCTTCATCGCCACCGGGATGCTCACCGAGATCGAACTCCCGCAGGGGACGGGCTACGCAGTTCTCCCCGACGACCCGATCGAGGCGCGCGTCGTCCTGGAAAACTCCACCGACGAGAGCTTCGTGGAGGTCTTCTTCGAAATGGAGATCGTCGCGCGGCCGATGAACGAGTTCACGCAATTGGCCGACGTCAAGCCGATGCTCTTGGAGTTCGATAGCTGCGGACACGAGCCGATGGAGGTGCAGCCGGGCGAGCTCGCGGAGCGCAACGCCACCTTCGAGCTCCCGCACGCCGCGCGTCTGGTGCTGGCCAACGGCGCGCTGCAAAACTTCGGCAGCACGATCCAGCTGACGGCGGGGCTGGAGGTCTCCCCCTTCTGGCGGGCGGAGGCCGAGCTCACCGACGCGCACGAGCTGGTGGACTTGCGAAACGACCCCTTCGAGGATCCGGCGGGGTTGGACTTCGGCGAGGGCGATCGCATCACGCTGGGCGTCGTCTACGACAACGTCTCCGACCGCTGGCTCAACGACGCCACCGCAGCGGCGATGCTCTACCTGTCGCTCGAGGACTAGTCGCCGCTCACCGATACTGCTCCGCGCGCGTATTCCCCATCCGATGGTAGCCCAGATACATCAGCTTCTTCACGAAGGGCGACTTGTTGTGCGCCCAGACCGGCGAGACCGTCTCGATCATCGTTGCATACAGACCGTACTGGAAGTCGAGCTGCGCCTCGAGGATCGCCTTTCCATCCGCGCCGAGCCCCAGGGATCCCAACTTCGCGCGCTCCGCGCTGTAGCGCTTCTCCTCGGCGGCGGAGAGCGTCGTAAAGGGTGAGCGCGCCATCTTGCGCGTCGGCCCCTTCTTCCCCTGCGTGCCCAGATACCAGCCGTAGTCCATCCCCTTCTTCAAACCCAGCGCCGCGGTCGCCTTCGACAGCGATTGTTCCCCCGGCTGAATCGGCAGGGTCTTCACGATCGCCCCCTTCTCGGTGTCGATGACGAAGATCGGATTCGACCAGTCCGGCTTCCCCTTCCAGGAAAAGACGAGCGTCTTTTCAAGAAGGACCGTCGTGTGGCGCGGTGCGAGCGGTGTGACCCCGCCGGCCCCCGGTCCCAGCGCCAGACCCAACCCGCTCTTCTTCGGTCCTTTCGCCTCGCGGACCATGCCGTGAACCGTCGGCCCCTGTCCCGCGGCTGCGAGCTCGCGCATGGCGGTCCCAAGTCCCCCGCCGAGTTCCGTGCGTTTCGCCTCCGTCGACGACTGCCCGACGGTATAGCGTTTTTCGGCAGCGACCTGGTCGACCGCCCCGCTCGCAAACAGGATCGAAGCGGAGGCCTTCGCCCCGGTCGTGACGACGGCTCCCTTCGGCAGCTCGAGGCCGGATGTCGCGGGCGTTGCCTTCTTCCCGGGCAGCGTCACGGTCACCGCGCCCTTCGCATCCACCAGCACCGCGGAGGCGTGTGCCATGGCGCTCACGATCATCGCCGCCAGACAACCGATACCGATTATGAGAACCCGCTTCATAAAGACCTCCCTCATTATTTTGTTCCTTTGGGGATCCTTCGGGCTGCGCCCTCAGGATGACAACGAAAGGATTTCGTTATTCCAAAGGGCCACACACCTACTTCGCCATCAGATCCGTCACCAGATCCCAGCCCGGCTCCTGCTGCGCCTTCGCGATGCGTACCATGAGTTCTTCCGTCGGACCGTCCTGTGGATGTCTTGCGAGAACAATTTCACAGAGACGCCTCGCTTCATCGAAGCGCCGCTCCGAAAAATGTTCGAAGGCCTCTTCGTACGGGGCGAGCAACGTCGAGCGCAACCCCTCCGACATGTCGCCCGCCTCAGCGACGATCTCATAGAGGAGGATCGGTTCGTTCTTTCCCTTCACGCGCACGCGATCCACCGGTCGCGTCGAAATCGCATCGCCCAGCGCCGCCACCGTCGTCTCACTCGCCATCAACACCGTGCGGTAAAACTTGTTCGTCCCCTCCAGCCGGCTGGCGAGGTTAATCGTGTCGCCGATCGCAGTGTAGTCGAAGCGCCCCTCGCTCCCCATGTTGCCGACGACCGCCGTCCCCGTGTTGATCCCGACGCGCGTAACGACCGCGCGGCCGAGCCGCTCGCCCCATTCCTCCGTCACCGCTTCGCTCACGCGCCGCATGCCGACAGCCGCACGCGCTGCAGCGAGCTCATGTCGTTCGACGGGAAGCGGCGCGTTGAAAAAAGCGATGATCGCGTCGCCCTCGTACTTGTCGATCGTCGCGCCGTATTCGAAGAGCAGCGCGTTCATGCGCCCGAGATAGTCGTTGAGAAAGGCGACGAGCTGCGTCGGGTTCATGCGCTCCGAGATCGAGGTGAACGAGGCGATGTCGGAGAAGAGACTGGTGACCACGCGCTCCTCGCCGCCGAGCTTGAGCAGCTCCGGGTTCTGCGTCATCCGCTCCACGACCGCCGCGGGAACGTAGCGCGCAAAGACCCCCTTGATGAAGCGCTTCTGCCGTCCCTCGGTGAGCGCCTTCATCCCCAGTCCCGCGCCATAGGCGGCGGTGAGCCCCAGCGCCGGCGAGACGATCGGCAGAACGATCCCGGCGCCGCGGAAGGCGGCCGCCGCCGCCGCGACGACGCCCGCGAGCACCACGACGAAGAGGCCGGTGGCCGGCCAGGGCGAGAAGCGCACCGCGCACCACCCCATCGCAAAGGTCAGCAGCGCGATGGCCGTCCAGACCTGCCAGGGCTGCGGGTGGAAGTAGAGCTGGTCGGTGAGCAGCATCGAAAGAATGTTCGCGTGAATTTCCACACCGTTCATCTGCGCGTAGTCCGTCGCCGCTGCGTAGTAGGGGGTGAGAAAGGCGTCCTTGAGATCGGCGTAGCTCGCCCCCACCAGGACGATCTTGTCGGCGAACCAGGACGACGGCAGCACCCCCTTGGCGACGAGACCCGCCGAGTAGACCTTGAAGGCGTTGTTCGCATCGCCCTCGCGCGAGGGGGGACCGGCGAAGCGGATCGAGATATCCTCGTCCCGCGCATACGGCGTGAGCGTCAAAGGTCCCAGGTGCGGCCAGCGCGCGCGATCAGCGACGAGTGCGGTCGCCTCGCGGCCGGTGGCGGCATGGAAGAGCTCCGCAGCGAACGAGCGCATCGGACCGCGGTCGGTTGCAAACGAGAGCTGCGCGCTGCGCACGGTGGCGTCGAAGGGGTTGAAGGGGAGGTCGGCAAGCCCCACGCCGGCGAGGCCCGGCAGGAAGATCGCGTCGGGCATGTCGACGACGCCATCGGCGCGGCGCGGCACCACGCCGTAGGCCGGGTGTGCCACGAGCGCCTCCGCCAACGCCGCATCCGCCTCGGGGAAGGAGGCACCCTTGAAGAAGATGTCGTAGGCGATGAGCTTCGGCTTCGCCGCGGCGAGCGTCGTCTGCAGCCGGGCGAGGAAGTCGCGCGGGATCGGCGTGCGGTAGGGGAGCCCCTGCATCGTCGCCTCGTCGAGCCAGACCATGACGACATCGTCGGCCGCCTGCGTGGGGGGTACAAAGGCGAGCTGGCGCACGTCGAAGAGCGTCGCCTCGAGATCGCGCGGGGCCTTGAGCAGCATCACCCCGCGCGCGACGACGGTCGCCACCAAGGCGATGAGGAGGGCGCGGAAGAGCGTGCGAAATTGTTTCATCAGGAGATCCTTCGCTTCGCTCAGGATGACAACCATTTCGGTTTGTCATTCCCGCATGTTTTAAGCGGGAATCCAGTCCTGAGATTCCCCCCCTGGATCCCAGGACTATATCACTCGGGGATGACAGTCAAAAAGGAATCCCCTGCAAATGAATTCTGCAGGGGATTCCCTCTTTCACCATCGAAACGATGCCTACGACCGGCGCCTCCGCAGCGCAATCAGGAGGCCCGGGAGGAGGACGAGCAGCGCGCTCGCCCCCGCGGAGGCATGCCCCGTCGGAACGATCGTCCCGCCACAGCCGCTGGAGGAGGAGCCGCCTCCGCCTCCGCCGCCATCGAGATCGCTCTGCGTTAGGTTGCCCGTCCCGCTGTAACCGGAGGTGTCGGCCGAGACGCTCCCCATCATCGACGTCGTCGCAATACGCCCGGCACCCACCTCGTTGTCCTTCGCAAGCCCCATGGCGGCGACCGCGCCGCTGGTGAGCGCGTTCTTCACCTGCGCGGCGGTGAGCGTGTTGTTCTTCTGATAGAGGAGCGCCACCGCACCGGCCACGACTGGTGTCGCCTGCGATGTCCCCTGGCTCTTGTAGTGCGTGCTGTCGACGGTCACCGCCGCGGCCGGGCTGTAGCCGGTGGGCAGGACGGAGATCACCGGATCGCCGGGGGCGACGAGATCCGGTTTCGTGCTCCCATCCGCCGTCGGCCCGATGCTCGAGAAAGGACTGCGCTGATTGATCGTCCCGCCGTTGATCTGTGCCGCTGCCGGTTCGTTGATATCGGTCGCATCGTAGGTCGTCCCGTCTGCGTCGGTCCACTCGCTCCGCGCCGTCCCCGCCGGCTTCGGCTGGAGATAGGCACCCACGGTGATCGCGCCGGAGGCGGTCCCGGGGAGGCCGACGCTCATGTCGTTGTCTCCCTCGAGGGCCGTCGCGGTTGCGATGCCATAGCCGCCGGTGCCGGTGACATTGTTGTTCGCCAAAACCGTGTCGAGGTCCTTCATGAAGTTGACGTATGTCCCGCCCCCTTCCACCCACATGTTGCCGGCGCAGCTCCCTGCCGCCGCCGCCGCGACGACGATGTCGAGGAAGTAGCCGGCGTTGTTCTGAAAGTAGACATCGTCCCACGAGCCAGCCGAGCCGGGGCCGAAGGCGAAGAGGGCACGCCCCTTGCTGTTCTGGCTGTCGCCCGAATCGACCGCCGCGGAGATCGTCACGACGTTATCCGGGCTCGAATCCGTGACGTTGTCGACATCGGTGGAGATCGGCATGTCCGCCAGCTCCGCGACGGCATTCCCCGTATCCGCCGCGTTGAACTGGGCGCGCGGATAGACGAATCCTGCCACGGTGCAGTTGGCCTTCGTCGCCTGTGAGAACCAGGCGTCGAGGATCAATGGCGTGCGCCCCGGCGAACTCGGGTCGAGGACCCAGAAGCGGACGCCGACGCGATCGCTGGCGACGACATTGATCGGCACATGGATGCCGCCCGAGACCGCGTTGATGTCGGCGGGCAGCGCATCCTCGACGATGTGCTCGTTGCCCGCCGCCACGACGACCGACCGGCCATAGCTCTTGCCGGTGGAGGAGTACTGACCGGCCACCGCGCTGTTGATCCCCTGCTCGAGCAGCGAAGTATCGTCGTGCGCGCCGATGTGTGAGCCCTGCGAGATGTTGACGACCGCCGGCTTGTCGATGATGTCCGACTTCGTGAAGATCTGATCGACGCCGTCGAGAACGCCGCTGGTGAAGGTTCCTGTCCCCTCCTCGATATCGTCGTCGAAGTCGTTGCGCACGAGCATGATGTCGGCCATCGGCGCCATCCCGATGTAGTTTGTCCCACCGCCGTTGCCCGCCGCGATGCCGGTGACGTGCGTACCGTGGCCAACCGTTGCGTCGTTGGAGGCGGAGATCGTGCACTGGCCGTCGTTGATGGAGTCGTTCGCACACTCGGTGATCGAGACGCTCCCGCCCGAAACGCTCTGGAAGCGCAGGTATTGCACGCGCGAGTCGCTGCTCGTCCCGGCCATGAAGTCGTCACGCGAGTAATCAAGCCCCGAGTCGATCACGCCGACGACGACGTTCTCGCCGTCGTAGGAGGTTCCATCGTAGCTGCCGTCCTGCAGGGAGTCCGCGCCGGTGTTCGCGCGCGCCGAATCCATGTAGAGGCGCAGACGCTTGGAGGCCTCGATCGCCTCGACCTCGTGCAGCCCCTCCAGCTCGGTGAGGAAGGCGACCGGCACCGAAGCGGTCATGATGCCGCCGATGACGCTGCGCACCGTGCCGCCCGCCTCGTCGATCGCGACGGCGGTGAGCTCCGGATCGCTCGACTTGAGGAGGAGATCGACCATCTCCACACCCCCCTGCAGCGAGAGCGACTTGCCCAGCATCGCCTTGGAGTGTGCGCCATCGGCGAGCCCCATCCGGAGCATCAGGTCCATCTTGCCCGCGTGGGCAGCGGTGGCGGCGAAGGTGACGGCGAAAAGCGCCGCCAGAAAGAGTGTGCGCATCTTCATGGGGATCCCTCCTCAGTTGTACCGTGTTTCCTGATCACCTATTTGAGCCCTTCGGCGTTGTTCAGGGCATGACTCACGAAAGATCCCCTGCATGCAGGAGATTCTTCACTGCGCCCCGTCGACGGGGCTCCGTTCAGAATGACAACGGAACTATTATATCATAAGCGGATTGCTCACTTTATCAGCAGCGGAACGGCCAGCTCGAAGGCCTCCACGAACTGGAGGGCCATCACCCCGGGGAGCTTTTCCACGGTTGTCGACCCGGTGGAGATCGGCCCGATCGTCGAACGCGTTTGAAATCCAGCACTTTTGAGCTGTGCCAGCTGATCGCGCGTCGGTGTCGCACTGGTCTTGAGGATCCCCTCCAGCGGCTTATCCAGCTTCTTTTCCTGGTACGCCTCCTCCCAGGCCTGGCGGGCACGCAGGTCGCACTTCTTCCAGCCGGGGGAGCCCTTGAAGTCGGCCCCGGGATCGGCCTTCTTTGCGGAGGCCCCGAGTGGGCCCGTCAAAAAAGCGATTGTGAGGAGCAGGAACGCGATGCCGAAGAGCGCCCGGAGAAATGGGGAATGGTTCATGGCGCGGCATTATAGGGAGCCCCTCCCCGCTTGTCAGGAAAAATCGTGGAGGCGGGGCCCAGCGATGTAATTGATTGGAATAATTGAATATCTATAGATGTGCGCAAAAAAGGGCCGGGCGAGTGCCCGGCCCTGACCCCTGAAATCCCCTTTTGGGACCTTTATTCCTCTGTTTCCTCTTCGGAGGACTCGTCCGCGGCCGCGTCATCGGCATCGTCCACACCCTCGGAGGTATCGATGACGCCGGTGATGTTGACCGTCACGTTTCCGGCGATCACGCCCTTGGCGGTGCCCACCGAGAGATAGTGGTTGATAGAACCCGCCATCTCATCCACGCGTGACTCCAGCGCCACCGCACGAACCTTGCCCACACCGTTGGCGCCACCGGCCTCGAGCTGCTGCCACGCGCCATTCGTGATATCGCGCAGGATCGCAATACCTTCATCCGTCCCGGCGATCATTACGCCACCGGCGCTGTAGGGATCGATCGCGACCGAAAAAACCTTCTTTCCGAGCGAACCGATCGTCGACCAGGAGGCGCCGTCAACCGAAGAGACCTGCACGCCCTCCGCCGTTCCGGCATAGAGCTTTCGCGTCTGGCGATCGTAGGTCAAGCTGTAGACGTCCACACCCTCGAGGCCAAACGCTTCCCACGTCTCACCCTTGTCGCCGCTGACGAAGACACCGCCCACCACCTGCTGCATACCACCCTTCGAGGCTGCAGCGAAGACCTTGGTCGCAGTCACCGCGCCCGAGGCGTCCGTCAACTTGACGAGCTCCAGGTCGTTCACGACGCGCGAATAGGTCAGGTACTCGGCGCCGGAATCAAATGTCCCGTTCTTCGGCGGCATCCCCAGCCACGGATTCCCATTTCGATCGCTCAGGTGCGCAGAGGCGGACGGCAGCGTATAGGCGCCGCGGTCGGTCGCCGCGATCAAACGATCCTCGTCGATGGCGAGCAGGTCGCAGACGCCGCCGAAGGAGACCAGCTCCGGCCGATCGCCGCTATGCTTGATCCCTTGCTGCGTCTCACCCGCACAGGTCGGATGCGAACCGGGATAGGTGTGATGCCGGTCGGCGAAGCGCAGCAGCATCTCGAAGAGCTCCCAGCTCTCGCCGTTGTCGTCGGAGTACATGATCGTCCCCGGAATGCCGGCAAAGATACGCCCGCTCTCCTGCACCGCGACCGCCTCCACCGGATACGCCATCTTGTTGAGGAAGGTCGGCGTCACATAATCGGACATATTGTCCAGCGCCAACAGCTTTGGTCCAAAATCGACGGCCATCGGCACTTCGTGCTCGAGTGAAACACCCGACTGGAAGAGGAAGGCCTCGCCAGCATTGTAGCCACCGCGGTCGACACCGTAGAGGAAAACCCCATCGACATCCGGGCGCGCAGCGATTCGCGTCACCGCCAGCGGTTTCGTCCCATCGCGGAAGGCCTTCGGCATCGTCGGCAGAGCTGCCACCGCCGAGACATCGCGCTGCGGTACCTGGCAATCCGGGCACTCCCACTTCACGCTGACGCCACGAGCGGGGACCTTCACCTTCTTGGCGATACGCTGTTGGCCCTGAAACCCACTGATCTCGACGCGCCCCGTCTCGGAGGCCGCATCGGTGATGACGATCTTCGTAATCATCTCCGCACTTCCAATCGGCTCCACCCCCACCTCCACCTCTTCACCGGCAAAGGCCCAGCCATCGGAGATAATCTTGATGTCCGCGCTGCTGCTGACGCGCTTGGTCACCGTCGCCACGCGCGGATCGGAGCTCTGATTCCCCAGCGTCGCGATCATCGTAAAGGTCGTGTCGCCGGTCACTGTACAGCTCAGCGTCCCCGTCGCCGCCAGCTCCTGCGTGAGATCGCAGCCCTTCACCTCGGCGTCAGCGCTGATCGTCACGACCGCCGCCTCCGGGCTCGCCTGCCACTCCAGCGTCACCGGATCGTCGTAGCTGAGGACGACGGCGTTCTCCTGTTTGCCCGCGCCCGCATCGATCGTGAAGCTGACCACCTGCAGGTGCTGTTCGACGACGTCGATGACCAGGTCCTTCGTAGCGCTCACGCTCGGATCGTCGGTCATCGCCGCGCTGATCGTGTAGGTCGTGCGTCCCAGCGGGGTCACGACCGCGCAGCCGATCGCCGGGAAAGACTCCGGCTCGCCTGCCACGGTGATGTCGTCCACCGAGCCGTCGCACTGGTCGGTCGCCGCGATCACCTCGTCCGGGTCGGTCGACTCGACGACGATGTCCACGCCCTCGGCCGGCTCCACCTCCCAGCGCAGGACCGTCCGCTCGCCGGCGTTGAGCCGCTCGTGATCGGCCTGGAATGTCTTGATGTTGAGCTCCGCGGCCTCCTCCACCGTCACGGTGAGCGTCTGCGAGACCGACGAACCGGTCGGATCGATCACTGCCGGAACGCCCTCATCGCCTTCGCCCTCCTCCTCGGCCTCCTGGAACTTGGAGCTGCTGATCTGGATCCAGCTCGAGACGATCGCCGCTTCGTCGGCACCCTCCGCCGGCTCCTCCTCACCCTCGGTCACCGCGAGCTGCTTGGTCGCCGTGAGGGTGAACTGGGTCGTCGCCGTCAGGTTGGCAGCGGTCGCCGAGCCGGAGAGCTCGTCGGTCTGAACGTGAAAGTCGATCGGCGCTCCCTCGGAGACCGCAACGATCTCCACGCTGTCCGCGCCCGCCACCTCCCAGGAGATGGTCGTCGACTCGCCGGCCTTGAGCTCCTCGGGCTCCGCGTAGAAGGAGACGATGATCGGCGCCGCAGGTGAAATGCTGAAATCCTGCATCTGCGAGCCAAGTTCTCCGTCGGAGCAACCGGCCACCAGCGTCGCGAGGAATGCGACCGCCAGCAGCTTTCCGGTGATTCGCGTCAGTGTCTTCTTCATATTCCGTACCCCTCTCGTGATGATCGTCTTCAGCACGCTCCCCTAACTTACGGCGTCTTCTGAAGCTTGATGTTCAGAAGTCCCGCACCCTCGGTGTTGAATTCATCCTGGCCGGTGAAGATCAAAGCGCCAACCGGCTGCAGGACGATCGTCCACTTCTTCCAGGGGTTGAAGATGAACTCCGGACCAATCGCCATCTCCACGGCCCGGTTGCCCAGACCAAGCGTCGGCGTTTCGGACCCCATCGAGCCCAGCCCCTGGCCCCAGTCGTTCAGCCCGCCGCCCGGAACCGGATTGCTGCCGACGAGATCCGCGCCCGGCGTAAGGTCGCCGGACTTGCCCATGCCGGTGAGCCAGATGTTCCCCCGCATTGCGAGCAATGCGCCATCGTACCAGGGACCGGTATAGAGTGCGCCACCGGCATACTGATCGAAGTCGATGTTGTCGTCGTTGACGAAGCGGTTGAAGCGGAATCCGAAGTCGAGACGGTGGCAATCGCCGAAGCCCCCATCCGTCAGACAGACGGAGGTGCTCACGTCGGTCGTCAGCGCCCAGTTGCCGTCCAAGCTCGCCGGATCGCTCGCCTCACCGAAGCCGTGGTGATAGATGACGTCCGCGCCGATGCGCCAGCGATCGGCCACCGGAACTCCATCGATGCGGAAGGAGAAGCCCAGGTCGTGGCCGTTCTTGATACCGACATGTTCCTCGTTGTCGGCGTAGCCGTCGCCATCCTCATCCGCCGGCGTGATGTTCGTGAAGTTCAGCCCGCCCTTCGCGGTGGCGAAGAGCAGTCCCGCGCCGAGCGTCAGGCGCTCGTTGAGCAAGCTGAGCGTCGGTGCCAGCTGGAAGCCGAAGGACTTGCTGCTCCCGAGCATCGCCGGGTCGGCGTACCAAAGGGTCGTCGCCTCGATCGGCGAATCGACGCGCGGCATCTTCTTGCTGATGAGACCGCCATTGAGCCGAAGCGCAAAGGGATCGTACTCCATTCCGATGTTGCCGGAGAGCGTGTTCACGCGGGCAATCGTCGCGCCGCCCTCGCCCAGGTAGAAGGCGTTGTCGTCGGGACGGTGGAGCGGATCGACGAAGTGGCCGGCGAGAATGCTCCCCTCGAGGCCAAGCGTCCAATGCTCGCTCGCCTTATAGTTCAGCCCCGCACCGGCGTAGAGATAGCCCTGGAAGCTGTCGTTCGTCTCCTTGCCGAAGACGCCGCCCAGCTGCCCCTCGCCAGCGACAGTAAAGGTCAGACGGCCATCCGGTGTGAGGATCGCCTCGTTGGAGGCCTCGTTGACGTAGGGATAGGACTCGACATTTCCGCTGCCATCGAAACCGGAGAAGGGGGAATCGAGAAACTGATCGAGCCCCTCGGTAAGACTCGAACGGACCTTTCCGTCGCTGTCGTGCAGGATGATGTGCGTCGCCGCATCGCTGATCTGCCGGGCGAGCTCCCGACGGGCAGTAACCTTTTCTGGCTCCGCCCCGCTGTATTTTTCCGGCTGCGCCTTGATCGCCTTGACGAAATCGTTCTTGAGCTTCTGATAGACGGCGATGTTCGCCGCGCGCATCAGCACCCGGCCACCCAGCTCTTTCGGCGCCATGACCAGGATGACTGATCCGTCGTCCTTGACCTCCATGACGTACATCAGGGCGATCTCCTTGGCACTGCGACCGCTGAGCGACCCGATGAGACTGTCGACGAGCTTCTCCTTGAAGGCGTCGTTCATCCGATCGCCGGCCGCCTTTACGACATCCGCCCAGAGGGCCTTGAGGGCGGCGAGCTTGAGCGCTTCGTCGCGCGCGCCCAGCGCATCGACGAGGCGTGCCGGGACGCCCTCGACATCGCCCGTCTCGCGGTCAGCGAGGATCACCTGCGTCGCGATCTTGCTGGAAGCATCGATCGTGACATCGCCGACCTTCTTCTTGCCGATTGCCTCGGCGAGGTTCGCCGCGGCGTTCAATCCCTTGATCGCCTCCGCGCTCTTCGTCGCGAGGGCTACGACGCCGGCGCCATTCGTCTCCCCGCCCTTCTTGCGGAGGATGGCGAGCGCCTCGGTGAAGATGCGGCGGATCTCGGCGACCGCCTTGAGGTCCTCGTAGAGCTTCGCGCCAGCCGCGAGGCCGACGGATTCGGGTTTTTCGATGATCTTACTGAAAAGCGTCAGGTCATCGATCGTCGTCTGGTAATTCGACGAATCGACTTTGTGGACATAGGCCGACACAAACTGGGCCTTCAACATGTTCTGCTTGTCGGCATCCGGTTCGGCCTCGAAGAGGGCGACGGAGCCCTCGGCCCACGCCTTGACATCGTTCGCTATCGGCTCGGCGGCCAACATCATCTTCGTCGGATCGACCTGCATCAGCGCTTCGCGGAAGAGGCGCTCCGCCTCCGTCGCGATGACCGGATGCGCTCCCCGGATGGAATCGAGGTAGTTCTTCAGGACGTCGGGCATGGGGACGGTCCCGGCGATGACGCCCGTCATCGCCCCCTCGTCCAGCGTCCCCTCTTTGACCTCCTGCGCCATATCGGCGAGGAAGTCATCCCACGTGCGCGGCGCCGCACCCGGCATGCTGATCATTCGCGCGGCGCCGTTATAGCTCCCATTTTGAACCGTCGCCGCGAAACAGGCGGCGTTTGCATCGGCGGCGTCGCTCCCGCCGACGATCGACATACAGTCGGCGTAGCCCGAGATGCCCGCCATCGTGAAGGGGAGCTTGGCGAACATCTTCTTCTGCGCGTCGGACATCCCCTGGGAATGACGATCGAAGCTGTCGGAGACATTCTCCTGACAATGCAGCGGAACCGGGTCCGCAAAACCCATCTGATCGCAGCCCAAGGACTGGACGCCGGAGACCACCTCAGCCGGTTTCAATTCGCCAGCACTGATCATTGCATCCTCCTCTACATCCCCCCGAACGGCGCGCGGCGCCGAACAGATTCATTATCGAGCATTACAGCGCTTCCACTCCTTCACCTTCTGCAGGAACGCATCCCTCTGTGCCTGCGACATTCCCATCCAGACGCCCGGCGTCGGACGTCTCGGCTGCGTGCCGCAGCTCGCGCCCGTGCTTCCGCCGGTGTTCCCACCGGTATTCCCACCGGTGTTTCCGCCAGTGCTTCCGCCACCGCCCCGCTGGCGGCACTCGTGCGCGCGACGGTTATAGTACTCGCCGCTCCCGCAGGGGACGCACTGTTTCGTCGAGGCGTTGTACTCCTCGCGCTTGATGTGGCAGCTCTCCGCCGTGTCGACGCAGGCGGTATGATCGGCATTTGCCGCCATTCCGCGGCCGCCGACGCTCTCGTCGGTGCAGTCGATGCACTCGCTGCCGCTCAGGACCGTGTTGTCGGTACAGGGATTGCGCAGCGGCTTGAGGTAGGCCTTGAGCTCCTTGACCGCCCACTGCAGCATCGCGTAGATGCCCTGCTGCCGCTCATCCATCCGCTGGGGATTGATCTGGAAATCATCCTCCAGCCGCTTGAGCGCCTTGTCCGCTGCGGTCACAGCCGTGTTCTTTCTCGCCTGCGTCGATCGCGCACTGGCCCCGTGACCCGCGACATAGGCCGCGTTGAAGACCGCGATGGCGTGGCAGAGCTTCGCGAATTCCACCTCGCCCGTCTGCTCCCCCAGGAACGCATAGGCGCTCTCGATGACTTGCTCGTTCGTGGTGGATGCAATCACGTTGAAGAGGTACAGGACACCCTGTTCGTAATTGTCGACCACCCCACCGTCGTGTCGCTCCGAGATCATGGCGCGCATCGCCGTCATCAGCTTCTGCACATTCTCGTCGCTGCTCTCCCGGCCGGCGCGCATGAGATTGTCCAGCCCACCCGCAAAATAGGCGGTGACGCCGTGCATGTTCTGGACGTTGTGCGCCTTGAGCATATCGATAAAAAAGGCCTGCTCGCTCTCATCGTCGCCCCACTCGGCATTGTCGTAGCGAATGACCTGTCCATCCGAGCGACGGAATGTCTCGTCGGCGGTGTGCCAGGAGAGATAGTCATCGACATGGCAGATGTTGTCGGGATTCGCGATCTCATCGCCTTCATCGATGACGAAGGTTCCGTCCGCCTGCTGCCGGGCCGATGCGTTGTTCAGGACCTGCCAATCGTCGACGTCGGATGCCGTCCAAGAATTATACCAGGCATCGTTCGCGACAAACGCCGGCTTGAGGAGGAGCTCCTTGAAGAATTCTCCGGAGCGCCAGTCCATACCGGTCACACGAAAGCTCGTATCGACATTACTCGCTGTACAGTTCAAACGACCCATGTCTTCCTCCGTTGTCGCCCGAGCCCCCGAAGCGGTCCTGCATGCGGAAGGGACCCCCGGCCGCTTCCGAAAGAGTTATCGACCGCTCGAGAACTTTGTTGCGTCCTTTTTGGGCCCATTCTGCGGGCCCCTTTCGACCCTCGCGCCGGCCCCACGCCGGCCCTCGGGAGACTGCCAATTCGACTGCTTTTCGCCTGCCGCCCAAAAAAGTTGCCTCCTTTTTGGGCTCCGATCATCTTCTCCTGCGTCTGGAGGGGATGAAGGGGATTCAATTGTCAAAGAGTATGATATTATTAGGTTATTTTATATTCCGCCGAAGGTGCGGCCCGAATAAAAAGCGCTGGAGCGTCGCATAACTGATTTTTCACAACAAGCCGTTTTCCCGAAAGAATGAATAAAATGTATTCAATTGAGTGCAGACATATCCACAGGTGTCGGACACTTCTTGAAATCGTAAATTCTATCAATCATTTCCGGTGCTCCTGCATATCCGGCTTTTGCCTTGTCATCGGGGGGAAGCGGCGTATAATGCTTTTTCAATGCGGTCGTTCCTCACAGCCGGCACCATCCCCCTTCATTATAATGATGGACGTCCCCGCCGGCTCGACCACCGCATCCTTACCCCCGCCGTCCAGCGGCTCCCCGGCTTCCACATCGTGCCGCGCCCCACGCCGCGCGAGTGGAACGGCATGTGGTTCATCATCGATTTCTAACGCTCTCCCATCGCATTCCGGTGTCGTGGTGTGCGCGCATACGCATGCCGCGCAATCCTGCACAGGCGTCGTGCCGTCGTTCATTCGAACGCGGCTGGCGCGCAGCGAAATGGAGCGATCATGGGAGAGACGAAGATTCCGAAGCAGCAGGCAAAGCCAAACGGTTGGCTCGAATCGCAGCCCGGGGCACCTTACTGGCATGAGGGCGCCACCGACCCAGGTGCCGTCTATCGGCCGCACCAACCGAAATCGAAAAAGACGCCGTCACCCGCAGGCGGATGGGAGCGCTCGCGTCCGGGCAACCCGTACTGGCATGAGGGAGCGACCGACCCGAACGCGTCGCGCTTCCTGATCACGAACGGCGCATCGAAGTCGAAGAAGACGCCGCCAACGCCGGTCCCCAACGAGGATGGCGGCACGCGAAACGACGACACGGTGTACGGACCCGACGGTGCCACGCCGGGCGAAGTGGATCGCGGCTCCGGCCGGGGGCGGGACTCGACCTGGGACGGCAGCTACGATTCGCCGGGAGGACAGGGCAGCGGCGGGGAGTTTCTGGGCTTCGCACCGCGTGGGGCGCACGGCGCACGGCGCTTCGTCGCCAACGGCCGCATCCTCTTCCCGGGACATCCGAAGAAGGGACCGCAGGACTATCCGGTCTTCGACCCGCGCACGCACGTGCCCAACCCTCCGGGGAATCAGCAGGGCTCCGGCGTCCCCGACCCGCGTCTCATCATCCGCGGAACAATTCGCGGGCCGCTGAACGATTCGGTTCCGCCGACGAAGACGGAGAAGAAGTAGAACGCGCGCCGCACCGATGAGTGCGGCGCGTTTGCTTTCACGCCCACAAAGGAGGGGTCATGGCAGTCAACACGGGACATCGGATCGATCCGGCGGGACGCCAGCCGGCTTATGGCACGCCGCCGCCAGCGGCGACCGCGCCATCGCGTGGCACCGCATCGAGCTACCGCGCCAGCGGTGCACAACCGCTGCTGGCGAGCGCACGACCGCTCGCGCGCGACGCCGCGCGCTACGGGCAGTGCGGGCCGCTGGGCGTGCCCACCCACGTCGAGCGCATCGCCTCCGGTTCGCGCTTCGCCCCCTACATCGATGTCTGTGTGCAGGGACCGCGTCCGGCCATGCGCTTCGGCAAGATCGACGAGCTCGACCGCGCGCGCTACGAGGCGATCCAGAAGGTGGTGCCCGCGGTGCCGCAGGTGCTGGTGAAGGGCCTCAACGGGCACGAGTGGTCGGGGTCGAGCACCGTCCTCAACCCGGCCGAGGTGGCGCGCTACTTCCCCGGTATGCGCTTGCCGGCGAACAGCTTCATCGTCCACACAAATCACCACGTGGCGGACGGGGCGCGGGAGATCGTCCTCTCGCTCCCCGACGGGCGGCGCCTGAACGCGGAGGTGATGCGCGCGCCCAATGGTGAGAAGCTGCTGGACGAGCAGGAGGACACCGCGCTGCTGATCGTGAAGAGCGACGTGCCGCTGCCGATGGCGCATCTGGTCGACTCACGCCGGCTGCGGGTCGGCGAGACGATCTTCGCCGCCGGCTATCCTCTGGGCGTCCCGCGCGTATCGGTCACGCAGGGGATCGTCAGCCAGCCGGAGCAGCTCACCGGAAACGGGCGGCCCGACATCCAGTCGGACGCGGCGATCAACCCGGGCAACTCGGGCGGCCCCGCCTTCGACCGCGACGGCCGCGTGGTGGGAACGAACACCTACACCTTCCGCGGTGCAAACGACATGAGCTTCGTCGTCCCGATCCATGCGCAGCTGGGGACGCTCTCGCA
>CAYPII010000014.1:17696-27623 GCA_964410765.1 uncultured Myxococcales bacterium
ACGCACGGCGTGGTCGCGCGCGGCGACATCGGGGTGGAGCTCGCCCCGCTGGGCCTCTTCGAGCGCAACCAGGCGGGGCTGCCGGCGGGGCTCTCCGGCGCCACGATCGAGTCGGTGCGTGACGGCTCACAGGCCGCGAAGCTGCGGCTCAAGCGCGGCGACATCCTCGCCGGAATTCGCGTCCTGGAGAACGGCCGCGTCGTCGAGCGCATCGCCATCGACTGTCCGAGCCCCTTTCACCTGACACTCGCCACGCAGGCGATCCAGCGGCTGCGCCCCGGACAGCAGGTGCAGCTCGACGTCTATCGTAAACGGATGAAGCTGGGGGCGGTCTCCTACGAGCACGACGAGCCGCGCGTGAACGTCCTCTTCGACCGGCCACGCGTGAAGGCCGAGGGGCTGGCGTGGGGATTCACCGCGCAGCAGAGCCGTCCGGGCGAGCTGCGCGTCAGCACTGTCGCTCCCGGATCGCCGGCGGCACAGGCGGGGCTCAAGCCCGGCTGGATCCTCATGGGCGTGCGCGCCCGCGAGGTGCAGCGCTTTCAGCCGCAGCCGATGCGCAGCGCGGGAAAGCTCCACGACCTGCTGGGCGTCCTGCGCGAGCGCGGAACCACGGAGATGATTCTGGAGCTGCGCCATCCGCAGACGGGTGGAATGCAGCGCATCCGCCTGGTGCGGCCGCTGGGCAACGACCTCTTCTCGCGACGGGAGACGGCGAGCGACGAGCGCGTGGCATAAAAAAGTGTCGGACACTTTTACAAGAAGTGTCCGACACGTGTGGATAACAACACGCTAGAAGCTCCCCTTGCGGAAGGAGAGCGGGAGGAGTTCATCGAGGCGGGCGGTCGCCTGCTTGCCGCGCGTGTTCGCCATGACGACGTCGAGCTTCGGCGAAAACTCGAAGAGCACCTGACGACAGATGCCGCAGGGGGGACAGGGCCTGGGCGTATCGGCGACAATCGCGATGCGCTTGAATTTTCGAACCCCCGCTGAAATCGCCATGCCCAGCGCCACGCGCTCGGCGCAGCAGGTCGCTCCCAGCGAGGCGCACTCCACGTTGCAGCCGGCGAAGACCCGCCCGTCGGCGGCCTCCAGCGCCGCCCCCACCTTGAACTTCGAATAAGGCGCATAGGCCTTCTTGCGGACCTCCTTCGCCTTCGCGATCAACTTCTTCATCGGAACCTCCCTGGACGAATACGAGCAATCATAACCAAAAAGGGCGGTGGAGGCGACACCTCTCTGCAGCAACCGGGACAACCCGCCAACCCCATAAAATTATTGTCTCTCTCACCAATTTCGGATAGGCCCGTGGGGCGCCCCGCGCGGGGGCGTCCACAGACCGGGAGGCCGTCATGTCCGATGCCCCACAGCCGAAAACCCTGAAAGAGGCGATCCTCGAGATCGTCCACACCTTCAAGGCGATCGTCTTCGCGCCGAAGGTCCTCTACGGGATCAACATCTCGTATCTGTTGGAGGGCCTCGTCTACTTCGGCGTCCTCACGGTGCTCGCAAAGTTCCTCCACGACGACGTGGGGCTGACCGACCCTCAGTCGGGCTGGGTCCTGGGCCTGCTCACCGGCGGCATCACCTTCTCCATGTTCTTCCTGGGCGGAGTCTCCGACAAGATCGGTGTGCGGAAGTCCTTGGCGATGGCGCTGGGGATGATGGCCTTCGGGCGGATATTCCTGGCCCTCTCCGGAAACATCTACTCCGGCGGCGGGATGTTCTCCCCGATGTTCTTCATGGTCTGCTTCGGCCTGCTCTTCGTCGTCATCGCCTACGGCATCTACCAGCCGGCGGCCTACGCCGGCGTGAAGAAGTACACGAACAAGAAGACCGCGGCGATGGGCTACGCCATGATCTACGCCCTCATGAACCTGGGCGCCTTCTTTTCCGGCATCATCTCGCCGCCGGTGCGCCGCAACTTCGGCTTCTCGACGATCTTCTGGATCTACACGGGCCTCACCGTCATCGCGATGTTGGTGGTCCTCACGCTCATCACGCGCAAGAACGAGCGCAAGGTCCTGGAGCCGGGCGCCGAGAAGGAAATGGAGGAGCCCGCCCCCGCCGAGAAGGCGGAGGGCGAGTACATGAAGTCGCGTGTCGATCTGGGCACGCGGATCATGAACTACATCAAGGAGCACCCCTTTCGCGACCCGAAGTTCACCTTCTTCATCTTCGTCCTCATCCCGGTGCAGACGCTCTTCGCGCACCAGTGGCTGACGATCCCGCTCTACATCGACCGCGCCTTCGCCGGCACGACGGTCGGCGCAAACTTCGAGTTCTTCGCCAACCTCAATCCGATCATTATCTTCGTGGTGACGCCGCTGGTGGCTGCCTTCACCTGGCGTGCGAATACCTATAGGATGATGATCATCGGCACGCTCGTGATGGCCGCTCCGACCTTCCTGCTGGCGATCGGGCCGAACCCGACGCTGCTGCTTTCCTATATCCTGCTCATGTCGCTGGGCGAGGCGATGTGGCAGCCGCGCTTCCTGCAGTGGGTCGCCGAGATCGCACCGGCGGGAAAGACCGGCGCCTACATGGGCATCGCGCAGCTTCCCTGGTTCATGACGAAGTTTATCACCGCCTCCTACTCGGGGTGGTTTCTGGCGCACTACTGCCCGGCCGACGGCTCGATGCACACCGAGATGCTCTGGTTCATCTACGGCTGCATCGCGATGGTCTCGCCGGTGGCACTGATCCTGGCCAAGGGATGGATCGGCTCCACGGTGCACAAGACGACGCCGGCCGCGACCGAGTCCACAACGGAGAACGCATGAGCCGCAACGTCGTCCCGTATCGCATCAAGGTCGTCGAACCGATTCGGCTGCTGGACCGCGAGGAGCGCGAGCACAAGGTCCAGGAGGCCGGCCTCAACCTCTTCCGGCTCCGCTCCAGCGACGTCTACATCGACCTGCTCACCGACTCGGGCACGGGGGCGATGAGCGCCGCACAGTGGTCGATGCTGATGGTGGGCGACGAGGCCTACGCCGGCTCGGAGTCCTACTTTCGTCTCGAACAGGCCATCCAGCATATCACCGGACTCCCCTACGTCATTCCGGTGCACCAGGGGCGCGCGGCGGAGCAGGTACTCGACTTCACGCTCATCCGCGAGGGGATGGTCGTCCCCGGCAACACGCACTTCGATACGACCAAGGCCCACATCGAGTTCCGCGGCGGACGCGCGGTGGACTGCACGATCGCCGAGGGACGCGACGCCACCGCCGACCACCCCTTCAAGGGAAACCTCGACCTCGCCAAGCTCGAGGAGGCCTACGCGACATACGGCAACGAGCGCATCGCCTATGTGCTCGTCACCGTCACCTGCAACTCCGGCGGCGGGCAGCCGGTCTCGATGGAGAACATCCGCGCGGTCTCGGCCTTCTGCCGCGAAAAGGGGCTGCGCTGCTTCTTCGACGCGGCGCGCTTCGCCGAAAACGCCTACTTCATCCAACAGCGCGAGGAGGGCTACGCGGAGAAGAGCGTGCGGCAGATCGTGCGCGAGATGTTCGAGCTGGTCGACGGCTGCACGATGTCGGCGAAGAAGGACGGCTTAGTCCCCATCGGCGGCTTTCTCGCGCTGCGCGACGAAGAGCTCTACGAGGAGATGAAGCCGACCGACATTCTCTTCGAGGGCTTCTACACCTACGGCGGGATGAGCGGGATGAACATGGACGCGATGGCGCAGGGGCTGATGGAGGTCGTCGACGAGGCCTACCTGGCCCATCGCATCGGACAGACGGCCTATCTCGGCGCCGAGCTGCAGAAGCGCGAGATCCCGATCGTGACACCGGTGGGGGGACACGCCGTCTTCATCGACGGGCGCGCCTTCTATCCGAAGGTCCCCGAGGATCAGTTTCCCGCGCAGCTGCTCACCGTCGGGCTCTATCGCGAGGGGGGCGTGCGCGCCGTGGAGATCGGCTCGTGCCTGGCCGGACGCAATCCGGACAGCGGCGAGAACAACCGTCCGGCGCTCGACCTCTGTCGGCTCACGATCCCGCGGCGGGTCTACACGCAGGAACACTTCGACTACATCGCCGACTGCGTCGCCGAGCTGCACGCGCGGGAGCGCGACCGCACGACGGGGCTCGCCTTCGACGTCGAGTCGAAGGGCATCCGCCACTTCTCCTCCACCTTCCGGGAGATCTAGCCCTCAGCCGAAATCGTCGTTCTTTTGACGTTTTCTCACACTGAGAGTCATTTCTGAGGTCACCCCTCGGACGAATGCGCTCCACGCCCGATGCAAAGGCCATTTGCGGGGCAGAGCAGTCAATTCTTCTTGGCACGATAATTGCTTAATTTATACCTCCCAACCGGGAGGTCCCATGAAGACCATCATCTGGCGATCATTCGTCCCCATCCTGTGCGTCTTCCTGCTCGCCCTCTCCGGCGGTCCATGGGGCTGCACGCAGGAGGAGGGGCTGGATCAAACCCGCCCGCCGGGGAGAGCGGCTCGCCGGGGGGTGCCGCCAGCGATGATCGCGATGGCGACGGCGTCCCCGATGCGGACGACCCCTATCCGGACGACGCGCTGCTGAGCTTCGCCGATACCTACCTGGTGCGTCGTTCATCGCCGATGGGATTCGATCTCATGGAGATCGCCAGCGGACCGAATGTGGAGACACATGGGATCACATGGCGCTTTTTGACGAATCTTCCGGAAGACGATCGGGGGGAACTGCACCTCGATATTCCAAATACCTACCCCTACGGATCCGGCATCTTTTTCAACCACCCCGATGGGACGGACAGCTACTTCATGCAGCATTCCTTCAAATCGATGCCGCGTAGCGATCTCCTCCTCTCCTATCGCTATCTGGGACCTGACGGCGTTGCCCTGCACCCAGCGGCCATCATCGCGGATCCTTTGATCAGCAATACTGCGACCTGGATCGACGCCGTCCCCTATCAAGGCGAAAGCGTGGATGGCACATTCGTGAAATTCACGGCGTGGTCACACCACCCATCGATGGAATGTTTTCTGTATAGCGCGCGTGGGGAGGCAGCCGCTTCAGGCCGCTATCCTATTCTGCAGCAGACGGTCTATTGCCTCGATGATGATGCGGGGCAGTTGAAGGAGGTCCTCACGACCGTGGATTCCATCACCTTTCTGCGCACTCCGTATCTGGTGAAGAAGAACGCACAGGACAAGAGCGATATCATCGCGCTCCCCGGGGGCAATGCGATCGCGAGCGGCATTGATGCGAGACAAGTCCTCGCCGCCGAGGCCTTCGGCGGGATCCTCGTTCACCGGAAAAAACAGCCCGGCTCCGACACCGCTCCCCTTCTGCTCACATCCCCATCCGGGGAACAGAGCGAGACGGGGATCAACTGCCGCGGCATTGCCGTCATCGGGGAGACGCTCGTCTGCGAGGGCATCACGGAGAAGACGCTCTACAACAGTTCGTTCGAGGAGCTCCTGAAGGTCTCCGGGGCGGCCGAATCGATCCTCATCGCGCCGATCGTCGAGGGCAACTGTGCGGCGGTCCTGCGCGCGGGAAAACCGACGACGCTTTCCCGCGTTCCCTTCAGGGATGGGAACAACGCGACCGTCCTCGCCGAGCACTCCCCCCCGGAGGCATCGCAGAGTGAATCAATCTCTTTGGTCCATTTGGACGAGAAGGGACTCGCCGTCGTCAATCACGATCGCGATGCTCGCAGCACGATCTATGCCGACTTCTGCAACCCGGAAGGGGAGGTCAAGGAGGTCGAAGGGTATCATTACGTTCTCGGCGGCGGCCCCGGAAGGATCACGCTCATCGACTATCGCTCCGGTGGGCCGCACGGTATCATCATCGATACCGCAACGCTCGCGACGCGGGAGTTCACGATTCCTCACGACGACCGAGGGCAGATAGGCAGCGTTCACTTCACCGGCTGGCCTTTCGGCCTGCGCGACGCGGATCCGATCGTCCTCGACGTCCCCGCGAGCGCAATCCGCCCGATTCCATCGAACGTTGAGGAGGGTGCCGGAGAGGAGTCCGATTTCTCGGACATTCAGATCGATCGTCCGATCGACCCCAAAATCTTCGAGGCGATCGAATAAGACCGACCTCTTTGTCCACCTAGTCCTTCTTCTTCCGTTCGGCCCATTTCGCCAGGAAGTCCTTGGCATTCTTCGCCACTGTCGCGGAGAGATCCTTGCCGCGGGCTGCCTTCGTCATACAGCTTGCACGTTGCTTCGCCGGCACCTTCCGGTCGTAACAATCATGATACGCCTTCACGACCGGGAAGCCAAACCAGGGGACGAATCCCTCGCGCTGCTCCTCGGTCATCCCCTTCGTCGCCTCGGCGTGGAGCTCGTCGACGGCCTTCACACAGGCGCGCGTCGATTTCTTTTTCGGCGACTCGCAGACGCCCAACACCGTATCGCGCAAGCCCTCGCTCCTGGATGCCTTCACCGGTTCGGCCATCGTCTCCTCCTCGTCACCCCTTTCATTATCGGCTGCGGGGTGAAGGGAGTTTCGGAGAACGCGCCGAAACGGAAAAAAGGCGTGTCCGTTTGGACACGCCCGGATCAGATGGCACGTTCAAGATTCAAATGCACCAGAGGGAGAAAACTATTGAGGACTTCCTTTGGGGTTCGATAGTCTAGGCATTTTTTTGGTCTATTGTTGAGCCGGGATTCGATGCGTTGTATCTGCTCGTCGGAGACGGATGCAAGGTCCATCTTCTTGTGGATGAATCTCCTGATGAGGCCGTTGATATTCTCGACGCTGCCCTTCTCCCAGCTGTGGTAGGGATTGCAGAAATAGGACTGCGTTCCGAGCTGTCGATTGACCTCCTCGTGGAGGACATTCTCCATGCCGTTGTCGTAGGTGATGCTCAGGCGCACGCGTTCGTCGAATTCCTTGAGGCACGTCACGATGGCCTTCGAGACGGTGGAGGAGGTCTTGTCGGGGATGCGGACGATTTTGGCATAGCGGCTCTTGCGCTCGACCATGACGGCCAGGGCGGCAGTGCTCTTCCCGCTGACGACGAGGTCGGATTCCCAGTGGCCGAAGTGGCGACGCTGGTTGATCTCCTCAGGCCTCGTATCGATCGATAATCTGTTGGGAATATGGCTCTGCTGGGGTTTGCGATAAGCCCGTTTCTTGCGTCGGAAGACGTGTCGACGGGGTAAATAGCCCACCAGATCGTGTGCCTCGCGGTAGATGTATTGATAGATCGTCTCGTGGCTGACCGCATGACCTGGCATGTCCTGGGCCATCCTGCCGCTGATGAGCTCGGGCGACCAGCCGAGGGAGAGCTTTTCCTCGATATAGCGACGGGCCTCCTCGCTCTGGAGACTCTTTGGCCGTCCGGCATTGAGCTGTTTTGCACGAGCGAGGTCGTGCCAGATGCAGGGGGTGTAGTGGACGATCCTGGTGCCGTGGTCGTAGCGCCTGAGCTCCCGGCTCAAGCTGCTGTGGCTCCTGCCCAGGATCCGGCCGATTTCCCGGAGGGATGTGCCCTGGGCCCTCAATATCGCCAACTGCTCCCGCTCTTCCAAACTCAGCTTCTTGTCACCTTTGCGCATGGTCACCTGGGTCCCAACCTTCCCCAAGTGGTGCAATCATTTCTTGAACTCAGTGGGGTCCTCAGTTGTGCATGCCCTCGCTGAGCAATTCGAACCATCAGGGATTCATAACTCCGTCCCCGTCCGCAGCTTCTCGAGATAGGCCTTGTAGCTGAAGGTGCGGTCGCGCTTGCGACCGCTGCTTTCGACGAGGATGCCCATCTTCTCCAGAGCGGCGATCGCTTTAGAAGCGGTCGGCTTGGTGGTCCGGAGCAGATCGACGACGCCGGGCATCGTGACGATAGGGTGCAGGGGGAGTATTTCGAAGAGACGAGCGGCAACGACGGTCGCATCCGATGCAGCGAGTACACGCTTCCGATCCTTCGCGACCAGAGTGAAGATATCGCGCGAGAGCGAGACGGCTTCGTCGGCGATCGTCGCCACGCCATCGAGAAAGAAGGCCGTCCACCCTTCCCAATCGCCCTTGGTTCGTACCGCTCCCAACCGATCATAGTATTCTTCGCGATTGCGTTTGAAGTAGAGGCTCAAATAGAGCAATGGCTCCGTCAGCAGTCCCCAATCCTCAAGCAATAGAGAGATCAACAATCGACCGATGCGCCCATTCCCGTCGAGGTAGGGATGGATGGTTTCGAATTGAACGTGGAGAAGGCCAACGCGCACCAAGGGTGGGAGGTCGTCGTGGGTATGTATATATTTTTCAAATGCCGTCAGGAGATTGGGCAACGCCTGTGGCGGCGGTGGAACAAAACGGGCGATGCCCGGCCGTTCTCCACCGATCCAGTTTTGACTCGTGCGAATGGTCCCGGGCTGCTTCGTTCCGCCCCTCACCCCTTTCATCAAACGCTTGTGCGTTTCATTCAGGATCCTCATGGAGAGCGGGAGCCCTCTCTTGCGGTGAATTTCGGCGCGAGCGTACCTCAGGGCCTCCAGGTAATTGCAGATCTCTTCAACATCGGCATCGCCTTTCTTGTTCCGATGCTCCTCCGCTTCAAAGTTGAGCAGATCTATCAGTGTCGCCTGCGTTCCCTCGATCTGTGAAGAGGTCACCGCCTCCTTGCGCACGAAGGAATAGAGAAACCAATCCACAGAAGGGACCATCGTTCCCGCCAACTCCAGGTTGGAGAGTCCATGCGTCGCCTTCTGCAACAACTCCAACAATTTCTCATCGAGATGGAGCTTGGGATTGGCTGGTGGAAGCGGGCGAGGGATAAAGGCGCTGACCTCTTCACCCGCCACCGCCGTCTTCTCAGGGGTTCCCGTGCTTCTCGCCATAGAGACTCCTAGTAAAGATATCTTAATTAATACATAACAAAAGTAAAGATTCTTTTACTAGCAGAGATCCTTGGTAAAGCGGTCCCTCTCTGAGCCACAATAGGGGCTACGCTTTATCACAATGTTATTATTGTGTTATTTGACTACTCAGTTGTGCACGCGCTCCTTGAGGCCCTCGAGCCAGAGGACGACGAGGTCGTGGAGCGGCTTGGGGAGATCCTTGCGGATCTCGTGGGTCTGCATCGTCTCCATGAAGGCGGTGAGCGCCTCGCGCGTCTCGCCGACGGTGAGGGCGTGGCCGGTGGAATGCAGGAGGGTGTCGCGATACTTGAGGGTCGTCTCGACGAGCATCGCGAACATCCCGCGCGCGCCCTCGTCGGCCCCCTTGAAGTGATCGGCGACCTTGTCGAAGAGTTGTTGGATATCTTTCTTGTCGGTGGACATCATGTGCTCCTTCAATAGAGTTCAGAAATAAGGTGTCCTGCTTCGTAATCGATGGTCACGCGAAACCTCCTGAAGAAATCGAGGCCGATCAGCGCATCGATACCCCACGACTTCTCGAAATGGGAGACATAGACCTGCAGGTTCTCAATCGTGTGGGCACACACCTCAACAGCGGGGAGGAGGATCTTCCCGTATTTCTGGGTCTGCAGCCCTGGCTGCAATGGAACATCATCATTCGTCTTCTTGAGGAAACCGAGAAATTGAAGAACATCATCGGAGAACTCCGATGAGGGCGCGCCGGTGTCAAGCAGGGCTGGGAAATCGCGCATCTTCCCGCGTTTATCGGCAACCCGAATTTCAAGAAGGATGTATCGCTGCTGGGGATCAAACGTCGTGCAGTTGGGCATGAGCCCTCCACCCCCCCGGGAATTGGCTCTCTCCGGTATATCGGAAGGCACAGTCCTTATCGACGGCTGGCAAGTGATAGACGTCGTCCTTCTCTGCGGAATGACGTTCGATCACCCCGGCGATGATGCAACCGCAGGGATCCGTTTCATAATCCGTAATCAGCAACCATTCATTCGGATAGGTCTTTTTCATCTCCTCCCACGTCATCCGCTGTCCCATGAAGTACCTCCCCCTTCTCCTCTCGCGATTCTATGTGGAGGCACGTTCATTCTTCAAGGACT
>CAYPII010000015.1:0-1434 GCA_964410765.1 uncultured Myxococcales bacterium
AGATCAGGTGACAATGCCTCTTCGATACTGTCTGATGAAATGGTGGGCACTACAATATATCGTAAAAATGCGCACGGTGTGACATCAGGGGCTTGAGGGGCTGTTGCGCGAGGAGACTCGATGAGCGCCGGATCCAAGCCGAATGATGCCCGGCGCGAAGAGTGTCAGGCGGCGGAGGCGGCGTGTGAGCCGAGCCGCCGTTCCGAGCGGGACAGCCACGAGAGCCCCGTCACACCGCGCGGCATTTTTGCGAACCTCCCAGTGCCCGTCGCGAATGCGAAGAAGATCGGGGACAAGCCCCTGCGGGGTCTGTCCTCTGTAAACGATCGCAACGGACCCCTACGGGGTTCGTCCCCTCGTTTCGGGCGCTAGGGCGATTTTCTGTTGAGCTGGTAGCGACGCACCGCCTTGAGGTGATCGGAGAGGCCCGCGGAGAACTCGTGCGTCCCGTCGTTGCGCGAGACGAAGTAGAGGTAGTTCGTGTCCGCCGGATGCAACACCGCCTCGAACGAGGCCCTGCCGGGATTGGCGATCGGCCCCGGGGGAAGTCCGGCATGGACGTATGTGTTGTAGGGATGCGGATTCTCGATATCGCGCTTGCGGATGTTTCCATCGAAGTCCTCCAGGCCGTAGATGATCGTCGGGTCGCTCTGCAGGGCCATCCCCTGACGCAGGCGGTTGAGGAAGACCGAGGCCACCAGCGGCCGCTCGTCGGCCGCCCCCGTCTCCTTCTCGACGATGGAGGCCAAAATCACCACCTCGCGCGGCGTGAGCGCCACCCCCCGCGGCCCCGCCTCGCCCAGCCCCGTGGTGTCGAGCGCATTCCAGACGACGCGAAAGCGCTCGACCAGGCGCGTGAGCAACCCCTTCGCCGTGAGGTCGTCCGCGATGAGGTAGGTGTCGGGAAAGCAATAGCCCTCGAGCGAGGGGATCCCCTCGAAGCCGAGCGACGCGACGAAGGCCTCGTCGTTGGCCAGCCGCACGACCTCGGCGGGGACCTCCGGCGAAGCGAGATAGGGCTGCCCCTCGAGCGCCGCAGCGATCTCCTCGACCGTCCACCCCTCGATGATCGTGAAGGCGTACTGGCGCACGTCGCCGCGCACGAGTTTGTCGAGCGCGGCGAGCATCGTCGTCCCGGCGGGGAAGTCGTAGACGCCGGCGCGCAGCTGCTCGCCCACCCCCTTGGCCCGCGCGACGAGTTCGAAGAGCTGGGGCGTGCGAATGACGCGTTCGGCGGCCATCCGCTCCGCGATGCCGCGCACCGAAGTCCCGGGGGGAATCGTCACCGCGGCGGGAGCGGGGGAGCGCCATCCGGTGGCGGCGACATAGAAGCTCGCCCCCAGCCCCGCGACGATCGCGATGACGACGAAGAGGACGACGAGCGCGAGATATCCTTTGAGCTTCATCCCTGAATCCCCTCCCCCGCATCGGCCG
>CAYPII010000015.1:1444-5740 GCA_964410765.1 uncultured Myxococcales bacterium
GGCGCCGCATGCGCCTCCAGATAATCCTGCAGGATCGCCATCGCCGCCATCTTGTCGATCACGCGCCGGCGCTTCGCGCGGCTGACATCCGCCGCGATCAAGCGCTCCTCGGCGACGGCGGTGGAATAGCGTTCATCCCATGTCTCGATCGGGAGGTCGAGCGATTGCCCGCGGAGATACCCGCGGAGCCGTTCGACGAAGCGCTCCACGCGCGCGGCCGCGGGCCCCACCTCCCCCTCCTCGTCGAGGGGCAGGCCGACGACGATGAACTCTGCGGAGAGTTCCCGGCACTTCTCCGCGATCGCCGCCAGGTCGCGCTCGCCCCCCTGCCGGCGGACGACGCCGACCCCCTGGGCCGTCCACCCCAGCGGATCGCTGACCGCCACGCCGATGCGCTTGGAGCCGATATCGAGACAGAGGATGCGCATGCGATGCCCGTATAGGTCCCTTCGGGGGCGACTGCAACAACTTCTTGATTTTGCTCACGATAGTTGGCATGCGGGGGCCGATGGAACGTCTTCACCTCATCATCCACGGCCGCGTGCAGGGGGTCTTCTTCCGCCATCATTCCCGCCAGGAGGCAGAGCGGCTGGGGCTCGCCGGCTGGGTGCGCAACCGCCCCGATGGGACGGTCGAGGCGGTCGCGGAGGGGGCGCGCGACGCGCTGGAGCTATTTCTGGCCTGGTGCCGGCAGGGCCCCCCGATGGCGTCGGTCGACCGCGTCGATATCGACTGGGCGGGGGCTTCCGGCGAGGCGCGGTCCTTCCGCGTCGTCGTCTAGCTGCCTGCACGATGTTTGACAGGGCTCGCCGCGGAGTAGTATAAACAGCAACACCTGAAGGAGGAAATCCCATGAAGAAACGGTTCGGCATCGCTCTCGCACTCACGGCACTCCTCTTCGCCCTCGGCTGTGGGGGCTCCACCTCGTCCGGCGAGGTACTCGTCGACATCAACGGCGACAAGATCACCGAGGGCGACCTCGAATTCCTCGGCGAGATCAATCCGCGCATCCAGGCGCAGATCCAGAGCCCCGCGGGCCGCAAGCGCATCCTCGACAACCTCGTCGAGCAGGAGCTGCTCTATCAGGATGCGGTGAAGGAGGGGATCAACCGCGACCCGGTGGTCAAGGCGAAGGTCGACCTCTACCGCCGCGTGATCATCGCACAGGCGCTCGTCGAGGAGGCCATCGAGGAGGCGGCGAAGAAGTACTACGAGGAACACCCCGACGAGTTCAAGAAGCTCAAGCTCTCACAGATACTGATCAAGTACGCGACGCCCGAGGAGATGAAGAAGCTCAAGGGCAAGGCGCGGAAGGACGCGCGCACCGAAGAACAGGCGCTCACGCTCGCGAACGAGGTCAAGGCGAAGCTTGAGAAGGGCGGCGACTTCGCAAAGCTCGCGAAGGAGTATTCCGACGACGCCATCACGAAGGCGCGCGGCGGCGATATGGGGCTCATCTCCAAGGACGACCGGCGCCTGATGGCGCGCGGTTACGGCCCGGTCGTCGATAAGGCCTTCGAGATGAAGGTGGGCGCGATCGGCGGCCCGGTCAAGACGCAGAACGGCTACTCGATCGTCACCGTCACGCGCGGCATCGAGGTGGAGCCCTTCGAGGAGGCGCAGCGCGCCATCCTCTTCAAGGTCCGCAACGATGCGCGCCAGGACCTGATCGCAAATCTCAAGAAGGAGTCGACGATCGTCTATCCGCAGGAGGAGAAGAAACAGGCGGAACGCGAAAAGAAGAAAGCGGAGCTGCAGGAGAAAGCAAAGGCGGCAAAGACGGAACCGGAAAAGACGAAGGTCACGCCCGTTGAGGATGTGAAGGCCGCCGCACAGAAGGTGAAGGCCGAGGCGATGGCGAAGGAGGAGAAGAAGAAGGCCGCGGGCGCCGCCGCGACAAAGAAGTAATCCTTTCTCAAAAACTCACCAAAAGCCGCTCTTCGGAGCGGCTTTTTTGTGCCTCCTGCCGATGCACGGGTAGCGGGCACCTGCGGGCCGTTGACCCGCACTCCCCTTTTCGGCACAGTGGGGATCCACAGACAAGGAGGAACTATGGCGATATTGGCATTCATGAAGGGGGGGCTGTTGATCGCGGTCGCGATGCTTTCGCTCGTGGCCGGGACGTGGCTCGCGGTGCGGTCCTGTAAGGGGGATGTCTGCTGTACGCTCTTCCCGAAGATCGTCGGCTACGCGGTCGTCGTCGTCTCGATCCTGCTCATCCTCTGCGGGGCGAATAGGGTCCTCTTCGGCCCGGCCTACCACCACTGGAAGGATGGCCGGGGCGGATACGGTATGCGGGGGCCGAAGGGAATGATGTTCGAAAAGATGTCCGCCGAGGAGCGGGCAAAGATGATGAAGGATCACCCGATGATGAAGGGGATGATGGAGGAGGAGGACCGGGGCAAGCGGAAGCGGAAGTAGCTCCTGCCATGCCTGAACGAAACAAATGAACGAAGAAAGGGCCGCTCGGGTGAGCGGCCTTTTTTCTTGCTGTGTCGGGAAAACCGACCTTCCGGGGACCCTTCTTTCAAACTCTGAAAGGCAGGGGGCCGTTCGTTCCTGCTCCCGGGGGTCCTCCTACCGGCACCGGCGCACTGCGCTCGCTCAAGCTCGCGAAAAATCCGTTGGCTCCATCGGCATTTCGGATCTTCCTCGCGTCAGCTCGCAATACCGTGGAGCCAATCGGATTTTTCGCTGCGCCATTCGCTCGACTCCGTGACCGCGCCCAAAGGTGCCGTACGAAGGACCCCCGGGAGCTGGGGGAGGAACGAACGGCGAAACAGGTTTCTGTCCGTTCGTCGCGAAGGACCTTCCGGGGGCCATCCGTGCGGCGCATAAAAGCGCGTTTACGAGTCGAGCGTATGAGGCGTGAAAAATGCGATCGCTTCTCCGACCTGGCGGTCGACGGGGGAGAACGCCAGGTCGGACAGAAGCGACGCATTCTTCGCGGTGAATAGTGAGCGAGTGCGCCTGCGCCGGCAGGAGGGTCCCCGGAAGGTCGTCTTTCCTGAAACAAGAAGAGAGAAGGGCCGCTCGGATGAGTGGCCCTTTTTTTGCTTGATGGTGTTCTCTCGTTCAACGCGGGCCGATGCGCTTCTCGGCGACGTCGCCCACCTTGATGTCGTACTCCTCGGCCGACCCGGCCGGGATCTCGAGGACATAGCGATACGCCACCGGCGAGGAGAGCAGCTCCGTCGAACCGGGGACCGCGTTTTCGATGATGTGCACGACCTTCATGTCCTCGCCGACGAAGACGATGTCGAGCGGCACCAGCGTGTCCTTCATCCAAAACTCGTCCTGCACCGTCTCCGGAAAGACGAACCACATGCCGCTCCTGGGGGCGAGCGACTCCCGCCCCTTGAGGCCGCGGGCACGCTCCTCGGCGGACTCCGCGATCTCCACGCTGAAGTCGGCCTCGCCGACCGAAATGGTGGCGACCGTTCCCGGCGCGGTGCGCGCCTCAGGCGGTATGTCCGTCAGCTCCTCGGCCAGTTGATCGGCCGGCCGCTCGGCCTGAGGGAGTCCCACCTGCTCCGGCTCCAACTGCGCCTTCTCGCAGGCCGCACCGAAGAAGAGCGCTGTAGCCGTCACCACCACCAGGGTCATCAGATATCGTTTCATCGGAAGTCCTCCTCTTTGTGGGCGCCACCCTATCAGAAGGGAGGGCGCTTGGCTAGCCCCGCAAAAACTGCCCCGCCGACGTCGCCACGATATCGCCCGCCACGCGCACGCCGGCCTTCACGAGCGCGATGCCGCGCGGACAGACCGCTTCGCAGTTCTGGGCAAATCCGCAGTCGGCCACCCCGCCGCGCCCCGCCATGCGCGCGAGCCGGGGTCCCTTTCCGCGGGCGCCGACCTCGTGGTCGCCCAGCAAGAGCACCTGCGCGAAGAGAAAGGCCCCCGCGAAGGCGGAGCGCGGATTCACCTGCGGGCAGGCCTCGAGGCAAAGCCCGCACATGCTGCAGCCGGCCATCTCGGCGGCGAGCGCCTGTAAGCGCATCCCCGGGAGCGCGTCGCGATCGCCCAGGTCGTCGATCGGCGTCCAGCAGGAGGCGCGCTCCAGCTCCGCGAACATCCGGGAGCGATCGACGGCGAGGTCGCGCACGATCGGAAACTTCTCGAGCGGCTCGAGGACGATCGGGCTGGCGCACTCCTCGACGCGGCGCCGGCAGGCCAGATCGGCCTTGCCGTCGATGCGCATGGCACACGAACCGCAGATGGCCTCCTCGCACGAGCAGTCCCAGACGACCGGCGTCGTCGGCTGCCCTTCGGCGGTGACCGGGTGCTCGCGCACGG
>CAYPII010000015.1:5750-8829 GCA_964410765.1 uncultured Myxococcales bacterium
GTAGCGGCGGTCCCACAGCTCGAGCAGGATCGGCTGTCCGGCCCGCCGGGCGATCTCGAAGGCGTACTCCGGTCCCTCGTCGAAGCAGTCGCGCACGGCGCGCAGCGCCTGCGCGACCGTCATCCCCGGCTCGCCGGGGACCTCGAAGCGCTCCCAGTACGGGATGTCCTCCGGGTCGTCCTGTCGTTTGACCTTGAGCAGGACCCGGTCGAAGAACTCTTCCGGCTCGCGTCGTCTGCTCATCGTTCCTCCCCCGCGGCGCAGTCGACGTGCGCCACCTGCGACGCCGCGCCGCCCGTCCCCGCGCCCACCGTCGTCGTCTTCCGCCATCGCGCATCGTCGCGCTCCGGTGCATCCGGCTTGAGGTGCATCCCGCGGCTCTCCGCACGCCTGCGCGCCGCATCGACGACGATCCAGGCGAGCACCGCGCGCCGTTCGAGCCGACGCACGAAGAGCACCTCGCGGTTCGCCCAGGGACGCGCATCGGCCGGCTTCGCGCGCGATGCCGCGGCGGCGATCGCATCGATGCGCTCCTGCGCCTCGCCGAGCGCCGCGTCGTCGCGTTCGAGTGCGGCGCGTTCGAAGAGGAGCTCGCCCAGCTCGCGCGCCAACGCGTGCGCGTTCGCCTCCCCCTCGCGCGCGAGCAGCTCCTCGTTGCGCTCTTCCTCGTGCCGCACCGCCCCCTCGAGGAGGGCCGACGAGAGCGCCGGCGTCCTCTCCTCGGCCGCCGCCGCACGGCCGGCGACGAGGCCACCGTGCAGCGATGCGAGCAGACCGTTGCCGGCGAGCTCGCCCGCCCCGCGATAGCGACAGGCGCAGCCGCCCGCGGCGAAGAGCCCCGGGAGCGCTGTGGCGTGCCGCGCGTCGACGCGCAGGCCCCCGAGCGTACGATCGACGGCCGGGCGCAGCGGGATCGGTTCGGCGATCGGATCGATGTCGTGCGCCGCGCAGATATCGGCGAACGCCGGCGCGCGCCGTTCGATCTCCTCCGGGTCGAGGTGCGTCGCATCGAGAAAGAGCGTGAGCGCGCCGATCGGCTGCTCGGTCTCGACGGCAATCTCGCGCAGCATCGTGAGCATCTCGCGCTTGGACGGCAGCCGCCCCCCCTCCACCAGCACGGCGGGCGAGCCCTCGCGCAGGACGGAGAGCTGCGCGCCGAGGGCGAGGATCTCGTCGGGGAGCTCCACGCGCTTGGCCCCAACGGTGATCGTCAACGGCGCGAGCGAAAGGAATTCGGGATTGGCGAGCTCGCCCCCCGCCTCGAAGGCCGCCATCAGCGCGGCACCGTCGCGCACGGCCGCGGTGGTGTGCGCGCCGAAGAGGGCCTCGAAGCCCCCGGTCGCCAGGACGACGGCCTTCGCCCCGAAGGCCGCAATCTTCGTGCTGCCGATCTCCTGCGCGACCGCTCCGCAACAGCGCCCCTCGGCGACGAGAAAGGAGAGGAGCTCCCATCCGGTGACGAGCTCGGCGCGGCCGTCGGCGACGGCGCGGCGCAGCTGTCCGTCGAGGGCGGCGAGGATCGCCTGCCCGGTCGCGCGTCCGGCGCGGCGCGCGCGCGGCTCCATCGCCCCGCCCAGCGGCGCGGCCGCCAGCGCCCCCTCCCCCGTCCGGTCGAAGGGGACGCCCATGCGCGCGAGCAGACGCACCAGCGCGGGCGCGGCGCGACAGAGCGACTCCGCCTCGTCGGGCCCCAGCAGTCCTTCCCCCGCCGCAACGGTCTGGCGCACGTGCGCCTCGACGCCCGGCGCATCGAAGGCGGCGTTGATCCCTTCGCGACGACAGACCGAGGCGGAGCGGCGCGGCTCCTCCAGCGAGAGAAGCGTGACGCGCGCACCGGCCTCGACGGCGGCCAGCGCGGCGGCGAGGCCGGCGACCCCACCGCCGACGACGAGGAGATCATTTCCGGAGACCACCATGAGAACTCCTTCGATCAAAAGGCCAGGACGACGGCCAACCCCCACGCGCCGACGAGCACCGCGAGGGTCCAGCCAAGAATCGCCGCCGCGTTGCGCGCACGCGGCGCGGCCGCGATTCCCCAGCGCATCGCCGCGATGGTCGCGCCGTTGCCGATGAGCACGGCCGCGGCGAGGACCCCCGCGATGGCGAGCGCCCGCCCCCCGACCGGCTGCAGAAGCATCTGCATCCGTGCCGCGGTCAGCGGCTGTCCGCCGACGACAGCGCGCAGCGCAGCGCCGAAGACGTAGTAGCCCGCGGCCGCGACGGCGATGAGGCCGGCGACGCGCCGGACGAGATACCAGGCGTTCGCGGCGCGCGGATAGGCGAGGAGGTTCGAACCGGAGGCGTGGAGAACGAAGAGGCCGATGCCGACGGCGAAGATCGCAAACGCGGCGAGGGCCAGGACGACGATGCCGTTTATCGGACCGAATCCCGCGATCGCCCCCATCGCCGCATCGTACGCGGCGGGTCCCTTGAGGATCGCGGTCGAGGGGAGGAGGAAGAGGAGGAGATAGGCGGCGGCGAGCAGCATACCGGCCAGGGATCGACAGCGATGGAGCCAAAAATATCCGCTCTCCCGAATCACACCGTTCATCGTCCCTCCCGGCCACGACTGTAGCGGCGCAGCGGGGGGGCGTCAAGGAGCGTCACACCGCGTGCGGGCCGGCAGCGACCACCCCCTCGCCCGCCGACTCGGCGAAGGGGGCGAAGTTCTCCTCGAAGCGCCGCGCCAGTTCGCGCGCCTTGCGCTCATAGGCCTCCGGATCGCGCCAGGTGCGCTTGGGCACGAGGACCTCGGATGGCACGCCGGGACAGCGCTCCGGAACGAGGACGCGAAAGATCGGATCGGGCCGGAACGAGACGGCGCCCAGCTCGCCGCTGAAGGCGGCCGCGATGAGCGCGCGCGTGATGCCGATCGGCATCCGCTCCCCCTCCCCATAGGGGCCCCCGCTCCAACCGCTGTTGATCAGCCAGCACTGCGTCCCGTGCTGTTGCATCCGCCGGCCGAGCATCCGCGCGTAGACGGTGGGCGGCCGCGGCATGAAGGGGGCGCCGAAGCAGGCGGAGAAGGTCGCCTCCGGCTCGTCGATCCCCACCTCGGTCCCCGCGAGCTTCGCGGTGT
>CAYPII010000015.1:8839-26891 GCA_964410765.1 uncultured Myxococcales bacterium
CGGTGTAGCCGGAGAGGAAGTGATACATCGCCATCTCGGGGGTCAGCTTCGCGATCGGCGGCAGCACCCCGAAGGCGTCGCAGGTGAGGAAGACGATCTGCTTCGGGTGCGCGCCGACGCCGGGGATGATGCAGTTCGGAATGTGTTCCACGGGGTAGGTCGCGCGCGTGTTCTCCGTGATCGCGTCGTCGTCGTAGTCGGCCGCACCGCTCGCCTCGTCGACGACGACGTTCTCGAGGATGGAGCCCTCTCGGATGGCGGCATATATCTGCGGCTCCGCCTCCTCGGAGAGGCGAATCACCTTCGCGTAGCACCCCCCCTCGAAGTTGAAGATGCCGTCCGCGCTCCAGCCGTGCTCGTCGTCGCCGATGAGCCGCCGCGCCGGATCGGCGGAGAGCGTCGTCTTTCCCGTCCCCGAGAGGCCGAAGAAGAGCGCCACGTCGCCGGCGGCGCCGACGTTCGCCGAGCAGTGCATCGGAAAAACGTTTCGTTCAGGGAGGAGACCGTTCATCACGGAAAAGATGCTCTTCTTGATCTCGCCGCCGTAGCCGCTGCCGATGATCAGGACAATTCGCCGCTCAAAGGAGATGCCGACGAAGGTGCCGGAGCGGATGCCGTACTCCGCCGGATCGATTGTGAGATCCATCGCGTCGACGACGGTGAAGTCGGGTTCGATGCGGTCGCGCTGTTCGCGCGGGGCGCGGACGAAGAGCGTCTCGGCGAAGAGGGCATGCCACGCCTTCTCGGCGATCACGCGCAGCGGCATGCGATAGGCCGGATCGGCGCCGGCATAGCCGTCGAAGACGAAGCGGTCGCGCTCACCGAGATACGAGACGGTGCGTTCGAGCAGGCGATCGAAGATCTCCGCGGAGACGGGGCGGTTGATCGCGCCCCAGTCGACGCGCTCGGCGGCCCACGCATCCTCGACGATGAAGCGGTCCTTCGGCGATCGGCCGCTGCGTTCGCCGGTGCGCGTGACCAGCGCCCCGTTTGCCGCCCGCCGCCCCTCGCCGCGCTCGATCGCCATCCGCACCAATTGCTCCGGCGGGAGGTTGCGGTGCACGCTCCCCGCCCCCGGCTCCATCAATCGTGTCAACGCCGTATCCCTCATCGCCGCGCCTCCTCTCCGGAAGGGGCGCCCCTATCACCCTGTGCGGCGGAAGACAAGGGGAGGTCAGCGGCAGGTGCCCGTCGGCGCTGGGCCAAGAGTGCGGCGAAGTCGGGGCGGCCCACTTGCTTGGCCGCGGAACGGCGCTCGAGGACGTCGCGGCGGACGAAGGAGAAGCCACAGTCGGGATGGACGGGGGGATGACCGTAGAGTTTCTGGCGCGGAAAGAAACGGCAGAGCCGATGTCGAAAAGGGTAGATCGTGCACCCGCCCGCCTCGCCTCGCGAGCCCTTTCCAAGAAACCAGGCGAGGCTCGCGTGGCGGGCGGGGCCCCTCTCACCAGGTTCCCGGTAATAACGGCAGCTGTAAACGAGCCACCCCTGTTCCTCGCCGATGAAGTGAAAGTTCATCGCCCAGCCGTGCCAGGCGCTGGCCAGCCGCACCAGCCAGCTGCGGCGCACCATCCCCTCGGGCATGATGAGTGCCAAGCACTGACAGCAGCGCCCGCAACGCTTGCACGCCCCCTGCCGCACGTACTCGGTGCGCCCGCGCGCGCCGACGAGCCAGTCGGCGGCGACCTCCATCCAGGCCGCGGTGAAGCCGACGACGAAGACGACGACGCGCAACGGGAGGAGGAGGATGGCGCGGACTCTTTGCACGGATCAGCGCTCCTCCACCGGAAGGGTCGGCGGCATGCAGCGCCCCGGGCCGCCGTCGATCCAGCCGGGAGGACAGTTGCCGCTACGGGTCGGCGCGGAACTGGGTGGCGGCGTCGTGCGATGCCGTGCGGGCTGCCGGCGCGTCGCTGGCGCGCGCGTCGCCGGGGGCGGTGTGGGATCATCGGAGCGCGTCTGCATGAAGGTGATCGGCTGCGTATAGCTGCCCGACGCCGTCGTCCAGGAACCCGAGAGCGTCTTCTTGTTCGTGCGCGTCAGCACCATCGTGCCGCTCTCCCACCCCTCGGGTGTGTAGCCGACATAGTTGTAGGCAAACTGCACCCGATTGCCGTTCACCGTGCCAGAGCCGGACCAGGTGACCTTCTTCCCCTGCCACTGGAAGGTGTTCGTGATCGACATGCGGTTGCCGTTTTGCGTGATCTTGGCGCTGCTGCCGACCGACGGATCGCGCCAGTCGCCGCTGATCGTTCCCCAGCCGGCGCCCCCCGCCCCCGCGGCCGGAGGGGGCGCGGGCGGCGGCGCCGTCGTGAGGTCGTAGGTGACCGAGGCGCGCGTCATCTTGCCGCCGTCGCGCACCTCCACGCGGTAGGTGCCGGGCGCCAGCGTCAGCCCCGCGAGGTTGCCGGCTTCCGCGCGCATCCCGCCGGTGCGCTCCTGCACGCCGTAATAGAGGACGGTGCCGGTCGGCCCGAGGATCCTGCCGCCGATACGCATCGGGGTCCCTGTCCCGCCGCAGGGGAGCCAGCTCGACGAGAGCGACATCCGAATATTTTTTGCCGTCTTGCCGGCAGGCACGGTGAAACTGCCGTGCTGAAAGGCGCAGTTGTCGTCAAGCAGGGCACTGGCGCCGGCAGCACTCGCCGTTGCGCCGAACAACAACACTGCGACGATCACGACGGCACCGAGGACTGATCGCTTCATGGCCCCTCCGTTCTCGTGGAAATATGGTGTATCGCGTTCGCCTCGAGAGTTCCAGGGCTTTCCCGAGCATTGACCTGCGACGGCCGGTCGCTACAATCATCCCATGAACATCGACGCCTATTCGTTTGGGAAGATCACGATCGACGGGACCGACTTCACCGATGATGTCATCATCACGCCAAGCGGGGTTCGGGGCGGTTGGTGGCGAAGGGAGGGACACGCCGTCACCCTCTTCGACCTCGGCGCGGTCCTCGACCCGCGTCCCGCGAAGCTCATCATCGGAACGGGGGCCTCGGGGCAGTGCGCGGTCCAACCGGAGGTGGAGCACTTCTGTCGGGAGACGGGGATCGCGCTCGTCGTGGCGCCGACCCCGGAGGCGGTCGTCGAGTACAACGCGCTGACCGATGAGGAGCGGAGTTCAACCGTCTGCGCGCTGCATCTGACCTGTTAGGAAATCCTCATACCCCGAAGTCCCGCACTGGTCAGTCTGCGTATTTCCCTTTTCTTTCAAGCGGCTTGGCTGCATCGGGGCGCCCTTCTGAGCCCTCCCGGTGGAAATGTCAAACGCTGCAGACAGCACTGCTCGGCCGAAAAGGACCCACGGTGAGCGCTATGGAACGCTGCGTCTTGAGCTTTCGCCGGCGATCCGTACAACGGGGACTCGTTTGGAACCGTACTCGCGAAAGGAAGCACGCTCATGGGCAGTGACGCAGCAGTGACTCCCACCACAGCAGCCGCAACGACCGCAACGCCGGTCGCCATAGCGACCGCCACCTCGGCACAACCGCCGGCCGATGTCACCTGTACGACAAAGGGGGATGGCCGGCTCGACTGCACGGTGGCCGATGATCAGCTCGCCCGCATCCGCGACCGTTTCACGCCCGGTGCGGAACTCAACCGCTTCAGCAACCGATATGCACGGCGCCCGCTGACCGCGAGCGAGAAGGCGCGCCGAACGAACGCCCCACTCTGGCGCGGCATCTGGGCTTCGTACCGGGATTTCCCGATCAGCAAGGGGGGACTCTACGCCGGCATCGCCCTGCGCGTGCTCACGCGGGAGAATATCGAAACGATTCTGGAGCGGCCCTCCGGTGCAACGGCCGCGAACCACAACGCCCTCCGCCGCGAATACAACGCCGCAGAGATGACGCCGGGGGAAGCGCGACAGCATGGCGTCGTGGCGACACGCGTCCCGCTGCACAAGGGCTGTCCCCGGAATATCGACTGGAGCAACAACCCGATGTATTGCAACGTCGACAGCTGCGCGGATGTGACGGGCGAGATCGACAGTCACGGCCTCCCCGTCGTAATGTACGCAAACGAGATGCCCGCAGCGGGCATCCAGCGCTTTCTCGGCAATCCGGCGATCTCCCCCTACTATACGCGCTACGTCAACGGCGGGCCGATCGCTTGCCAGGAGGGGGACGAGCGCAGCTATCACCACCTCAAACTCTTCGGAGCAACGACGATCGAGTTTGTCATGCGCAATATCCGGAACCACAATCTCCTCTGCTGGAGACTCGACTCACGCCCGTGCACGACAGACGACGGCGTCCATCAGCACGACGCCATCATGTTCAACTCCGGCCTGCACGCCTTCCATACGCTGGAGGTCGACGTCGACGGCAAACGCGAACAGCGGACGGTGACGATCAGCATGATCGCCGCGGCATCGACGAGCGGCTTCCGGCATCTCGTCAACTTCTTCGCCCCAAATCTCCCGTACAAGCGCTTCATTGGAGGAAGCTTCGCCAAGAAGATCCTCGTCGAGGCGAAGGAGAATGGCTGGGCGATCGAGCGATAGGAAGAAGATCGCCCTTACCAGAAGAAAGAAACCCGTCCGCCCTTCGACTCGCTCAGGGTGAACGGGTTTTTTACACAGCATTCGATCGTACGATCAGTGTGCCGCGGGGCGAGCGTTGTCGGCGCGCATCCCCTTCTTCGTGATGTCCGACTTGCCCACCTTGCCGCCGCGTTTGAAGAGGGCCTTCGGGTCGTCCAGGACGAGCGCATGCTTCAGGACCTCGTCCATGTGCTCGACCAGAACGATCTCCACCTCCTTGAGGATCTTTGCGGGGATCTCCTTGAGGTCCTTCTCGTTCTCCTTCGGGATGAGGACCTTCTTGATCTTGCCGCGGTGGGCGGCGAGCAGCTTCTCCTTGAGTCCACCGATGGGCAACACACGACCGCGCAGCGTGATCTCGCCGGTCATCGCCACATCCTTGCGCACCGGGATCTTGAGGAGCGCCGAAGCGATCGCCGTCGCCATCGTGATGCCGGCGCTCGGGCCATCCTTCGGGATCGCCCCCTCGGGCAGGTGGATGTGGATGTCGAGCTTGCTGTAGAACTCGCGCCCAAGCCCCAGCTCCTCGGCGCGGGAGCGCACGTAGCTCATCGCTGCCTGCGCCGACTCCTGCATCACGTCGCCGAGCTTGCCGGTGACGATCATCTTGCCCTTGCCCGGCATCACCGAGACCTCGGTCACCAGCAGCTCGCCGCCGACCTCGGTCCAGGCGAGCCCCATCGTGATGCCGACCTGGTCGTGCTCCTCGGCGAGCCCGTAGTGGAACTTCGGAACACCCAGGTACTTCTGCACCTTCTTCGGTGTGATCCGCACGAACTTGTCCTTCTTGCCGGATTTCGCCACCTCGCGCGCTACCTTGCGGCAGACCGAGGCGATCTCGCGCTCCAGGTTACGCACGCCCGCCTCCTTCGTGTAGCGGCGGATGATGAGCTTGAGCGCCGACTCGGTGAAGGTGATGTTCTTATCGATCAGCCCGTTGGCCTCGCGCTGCTTCTTGATGAGGTAGATCTGCGCGATCTTGATCTTCTCGAACTCGGTGTAGCCCGGTATCCGGATGATCTCCATGCGATCCTGCAACGGCGCGGGAATCGCCGGCAGCGTGTTCGCCGTCGTGATGAACATGACGTGCGTGAGGTCGTAGTCGAGATCCAGGTAGTGATCGCTGAAGGTCGAGTTCTGCTCCGGATCGAGGACCTCCAGCAGCGCTGCGGAGGGATCGCCGCGGAAGTCCATGCTCATCTTGTCGACCTCGTCGAGGAGGAAGACCGGGTTGGAGCTCCCCGCCTTCTTCAAGCTCTGGATCACCTTGCCCGGCATCGCGCCGATATAGGTGCGCCGGTGGCCGCGGATCTCCGCCTCGTCGCGCATGCCGCCCAGCGAGAGGCGCACGAACTTGCGCCCGGTCGCGCGCGCGATGGAGCGCCCCAGCGAGGTCTTGCCGACGCCCGGAGGACCCACGAAGCAGAGAATCGGCCCCTTGACCTTCTCGACCAGCGCGTGCACCGCGAGGTACTCCAGGATGCGCTCCTTGGGCTGTTCGAGGCCGTAGTGGTCCTCGTTGAGGATGCGCTCCGCCTCGGTGATGTCGTGCTTCTCCTTCGAGCGCTCCTCCCAGGGGAGCGAGAGGATCCAGTCGATGTAGTTGCGCACGACCGTCGCCTCGGCCGACATCGGGCTCATCATCTTGAGCTTCTTGAGCTCCTTCTGCAGGCGCTCGGCGGCCTCCGTACTCATCTTCTTCTTCTTCGCCTTTTCCTCCAGCTCGGCGATTTCGCTCTTGAACTCGTCGCGTTCGCCCAGCTCCTTCTGGATCGCCTGCATCTGCTCGTTGAGATAGTACTCGCGCTGCGTCTTCTCCATCTGCTTCTTGACGCGCGAACGGATGCGGCGCTCCACCTGCAGGATCTCGATCTCCGACTGCATGAGCGAGAGCAGCTTTTCGAGGCGCTCCGAGGTGGAGACGATCTCCAGGATGCTCTGCTTGTCAGGAAGCTTGAGCGACAGATGCGCGACGATCGTGTCGGCGAGCCGCGAGGGATCGTCGATGGCGGAGACGGACGCGAGCATCTCGGGCGGAATCCGCTTGTTGAGCTTGACGTACTGCTCGAAGGTCGACTTCACGCCGCGCATGAGCGCCTCGACCTCCACCGCCACGTCGGCGTCCTCGATATAGGGCTCCGCCTCCACGAGGAAGAAGTCGGGGCTCGAGACGAACTGCGCCACGCGCGCACGGCGTTTGCCCTCAACGAGCACCTTCACCGTGCCGTCGGGAAGACGCAGCAGCTGGATGATCGAGGCGAGCGTCCCCATCTTATAGATGTCGTCGGGCTTGGGGTCGTTCGTCTTCGGGTTGATCTGCGCCGCCAGGAGAATGTCCTTCTCCTTATTCATCGCCTCCTCGAGGGCCGCGATCGACTTCTCGCGACCGACGAAGAGCGGCACGACCATGTGGGGAAAGACCACGATATCCCGCAATGGCAACAGCGGGACGAGGACGCGATCATCGGTCTCGTGGTTCTGGTGCATCGGTTCAGTCATGAAAGTTCCTTTCGTGAACTCGTGAGATCGTGGTCTCGTGAGATCGTGAACTCGTGAGATCGTTTGACGAGACCACGATATCAGGCGCTGTCCGCTTCCTTCTCCTTCTTCTCCCTGCCCTTCCCCTTCTGCTCATTGTCGTAGACGACCAGCGGCGGCTTGCGCTTGAGGATCGTCTCCTTGTCGATACGCACCTCGCGCACCCCCTCCTTCGAGGGGATGTCGTACATGATGTCGAGCATCACCGACTCCAGGATGGCGCGCAGGCCGCGGGCCCCCGACTTGCGGCGCACCGATTCCTTCGCCACCGCCTCGAGCGCCTCGGGTGTAAAGTCGAGCTTCGCCTTCTCCATCTCGAAGAGCTTCTGGTACTGCTTGACCAGCGCGTTCTTCGGCTCGGTGAGGATGCGCACCAGGGCCGCCTCGTCGAGCTCGCCCAGCGTCGCAACCACGGGGATGCGGCCGAGGAATTCGGGGATCAGGCCGAACTTCTGGAGGTCCTCCACCTGCGTCTCGCGGAGCAATTCGCCCAGCGCCTTGTCGGCCTTCCCCTTCATCTCAGCGCCAAAGCCCAGCTTCTTCTCGCAGATGCGGCGCTCGACGATGTCCTCGAGCCCCACGAAGGTCCCGCCGCAGATGAAGAGGATGTTCGTCGTATCGACGGGGATGAACTCCTGCTGCGGGTGTTTGCGCCCGCCCTTGGGCGGCACCGCGGCGATCGTCCCCTCGATGATCTTCAGCAACGCCTGTTGCACCCCCTCGCCCGAGACGTCGCGCGTGATCGACGGGTTCTCCGACTTGCGCGTAATCTTGTCGATCTCGTCGATGTAGACGATGCCGCGCTCGGCGCGCGTGCGGTCGAAGTCGGCCGCCTGCAGGAGATTGAGGATGATGTTCTCGACGTCCTCGCCGACGTAACCCGCCTCGGTGAGCGTCGTCGCATCGGCGATAGCGAAGGGAACCTTGAGAAAACGCGCGAGCGTCTGTGCCAACAGCGTCTTGCCGGTGCCGGTAGGGCCGATGAGCAGGATGTTCGACTTCTGCAGCTCCACGTCGTCGGAGCGCGCCCGACCACGCGACTCGATGCGCTTGTAGTGGTTATGCACCGCCACCGAGAGGACCTTCTTCGCGTGTTCCTGACCGATGACGTAGTCGTCGAGCACCTTGTGGATCTCGGCGGGATTCGGCACGCCGAGGCTCTCGCCCGGGCCGGCCACGCGCACGTTGTCCTCGGCGATGATGTCGTTGCACAGCTCGATGCACTCGTCGCAGATGTAGACCGTCGGGCCCGCGATGAGCTTGCGCACCTCGCGCTGGCTCTTGCCGCAGAAGGAGCAGCGCAGGTTCGCCGGATCGTCGATGGGGGTCTTGGTCATGAGAACCTCGGTCCGTCAGTCCGTTGGTCCGTCAGTCCGTCGGTGCCACCATCGGACCATCGGACATCGTTATTTCTTCTTTCCCTTCTCCTTCTCCTTCTCCCGCACCTTCGCCGGGCGGTAGGTCACGACCTCGTCGATCAGGCCGTATTCACGCGCCTCGTCGCTGCTCATGAAGAAGTCGCGGTCGGTGTCCTGCTGGATCTTCGAGAGATCCTTGCCGGTGTGATCGGCGAGGAGTTCGTTGAGCTTCTCGCGGAGACGCAGGATCTCCTTGGCCTGGATGGCGATGTCCGCCGCCTGTCCCTGGAATCCGCCCATCGGCTGGTGGATCATCATGCGCGCGTGCGGAAGCGCGAAGCGCTTGCCCTTCGCCCCCGCCGCCAGGAGCACCGCCCCCATGCTGGCCGCCTGCCCCATGCAGAGGGTCGAGACGTCGGGGCGCACGTACTGCATCGTGTCGTAGATCGCGAGCCCCGCCGTCACCACGCCCCCCGGACAGTTGATGTAGAGGTGGATGTCCTTGTCGGGGTCCTCGGACTCGAGGAAGAGCAGCTGCGCGATGATGACGTTCGCCAGCTCGTCGGTCACCGGCTGGCCGATGAAGATGATGCGATCCTTGAGCAACCGCGAGTAGATGTCGTAGGCCCGCTCCCCGCGGTGGGTCTGCTCGATGACCATCGGAACAAGTTCGTTTCGTTCCATAATCCCCTCATTTTACGCCAATCGAGGCGCTCTTTCAGCCCTATTTCTTCTTTTTTGCCGCTTCCTTCGTCGTTTTTGATGTTTTTGATGCCATTTTCGCCGGTTTTTTCTCCTTCTTCGGCTTGGACTCCTTGACCTTCGCCTTTCCGACGACGAGCTCCAGCGTCTTGTCGAAGCGCATCTGCGCGCGCATCTGCCCCAGGAGGTTTTGCTGCTCGAGGTACTGGCGCACCTCGTCGACAGACTTGCGGTTCTGCTGGGCGATCTCGGAGACGCGCGCCTCCACCTCTTCGTCGGCGACCTCTACCTCCTCCTGCTTCGCGATCGCGTCGACGATGAGGAAACCGCGCGCCCGGTTCTCCGCCTCGCCGACGTTGGCCTTCACGAACTCCTGGACGTTGACCTGGTTCGCGTCGAACTTCTGGCCGCGCTGCTCCCACTGCTTCTTGAGCTGCTCGAGCATATTGCCCAGCTCCGCGTCGACCATGACGTAGGGGACCTCCAGCTTCTTGTTCTTCTCGATCAACGAACGGATCGCCTGTTCCTTCAGGCGGTTGTGCTCGACCATCTCCTTGTACTCGGCGATGCGCTTCTTCAGGTCGCGCCGCACCTCGCCCAGCGTCGTGTAGTTGCCCAGCTCCTTGGCGAACTCGTCTGTGAGCTCGGGGATGACCTTGCGGCGCACCTCCTTGACCTTGATCTTGAACTTGCCGCGCTTGCCGGCGAGGTCCTTCTTGAAGAAGTCGCGCGGGTAGTCGAACTCGATGTCGCGCTCCTCGTTCGCCTTCATCCCCTTGATCTGGAGTTCGAACTCCTCGAGCAGGTTGCCCGATCCGAAGTCGACGACGTAGTTCTCCGCCTCGCTCCCGGGGAAGTCCTCCCCGCCGGCGGTCCCCGTAAAATCGATCATCGAAACCGTCCCCGGCCCGATCGCGCCGTCTTCGATCGGCTCCAGCTGCGTCATGCGCTGCTGCAGGCGCAGCAGCTCGTCCTCGACCTCCTCGTCGGTCACCGCCACCTTCTCCTTCTCGAGGGGGAGCTTCTCGTAGCCGCTGATCGTCACCTCGGGATAGACCTCGAAGGTCGCCGTGTAGCAAAAGGGCTTCCCCTTCTCCGGCGGCCCCTCCGTCTCAATGCGCGGATCGCCCAGCGGCGCCTCGCCCGACTCCTTGACCGCCTCGGGATAGCTCTCCTGGACCGCGCGCTTGGCCGCCTCCTGCCGAATTTCATCGCCGTAGCGCTGCAGGAGGATGGCGTCGGGGACCTTTCCCTTCCGAAAGCCAGAGACCTTCGCCTCCTTCCGGACCTCCTCGAACGCCTTCGCATAGGCGGCGTCGACCGCGGCGGCCGGGACGTCGACCTTCAGCGTGCGACGAATGCTGTCCACTTTTTCGACGGATGTCTTCATCTCCCTCTCCTTCCGATCCCGGCAGCGATGGTGTGCCGCGGGTGGGATTCGAACCCACAAGCCATTTGGCACTGGATCCTAAATCCAGCGCGTATGCCAGTTCCGCCACCGCGGCGACGATCGCCGATCTCTCCAGACAGAAAAAAGCATCCTTTTCGAGAGCTTCTCCTCCATCCCGCTGTACGAACGGCAGAAACTCCCGTCGAAGATGCAAAAAATGGATATTCCGATCTAAAATCGGGTTTTAACCTAGCGATTTTACGTAATGAACGCAAGAAAAAGGAAACAAGGCGGTTTTTCGGGGGATCAATCGCCTCTTTTCGAGCGATGAAAGGCCGCCTCCCGCTCCAACCCCCGCTCCTGGAAGTAGGCCTCGAAATAGCGGTGCAGCTCGGGATACTGGCCGGGCTCCGCGAGGGCCTTTGCCAGGGCCTTCGCACGAATCACCTCGTCGGGGGTGGGCAGGGGACGGACGAAGCGCGCCGCCTCCCCCCGCCAGCCGATGGCGAAAAGAAGCAGGACGAGGGAGAGGCCGACGACGGCGATGCGCCGGCGACGAGCCACAGGCGTCCACCCGGACCAGGCGCGCAGGGCGCCGACCAGGGCGGCCACCCCCATCCCCGCCGGCAGGAGGAGAAGGGGAAGGAAGGCCGCCGTGTAGCGAATCCACCGGAAGGGGGTGAGCCCCACGGTCAGCGCCATCCCCCACCCGAAGAGCAGCAGCGTCGCCAACGCCCACCGGTCGCGCCGGGAGAGCGCTGTGATAAGTCCCACCATCGTGCAGCAGAAGACGACCGGCCGCACCCATCCCACGAAGAAGAGCTCGTAGAGCACATAGACGATGCGCGCGGAGATCGTCCGCAGCCAGTCCCCGACGAAGATGACCTGTTGAATCGACACGCGTTCGATGCGCCAGAGGGCGCGATCCCAGAGCGTCGCCAGCGGGTGCGCCTGCATGCCGGGATCGAGAAGAATGGCCAGGCCGAATCCCGCCGCGGCCGCCGCGAGGACCAGCCAGAAGGCCCGCCATCGCGCCCCGCGTCCAGCGAGGACCGGGGCCACCATCGCCGCCACTGGAACGAGCGCGTATGAGCTGAGCTTCGCAAGGAACCCCAGGCCGAAGAGGAGGGCGAGCCCCGCCGCCCAACCGAAGGCCGGTCGGCCGCGAGCGCTGCGCGCCATCCCATCGAGGCAGAGCAGGACACCGACGAGGACGAAGAGGAGAAAGGAATCGACCGTGCTCAGATTTCCCAGATGGCGAAGCAATGGATGGAGGAGGGCGAGCAGAAAGAGCCCGATACCGCCGGCGGCCCCGTACCATCGCCAGCCGATCGCCAACAGCCCCACTGCCGCGAGCGCCGCAAACGCGGCGGCGAGCATGCGGCCGGCGAGGAGCTGTCGCGAGCTGAGGCGTTCGTGCAGGCCCGCCCGGTACTCGGGCGTCTGGAGGGTGTCGCCGCGGAACCAGAAGCGCCGCGGCTCGAGGGAGGAGATCGGCTCCTCGATGGCGTGCAGGACGCCCCCGAAGAGATAGGCCGCGAGCGGCGGATGGTTGGCGTAGCGGTCGAACTCGTGCCAGGCGGGATCGTCCCAGCGCCCGTCGAGATAGAGATCGAGGAAGGGGCTGTCGAAGAGGGCGCCCGGTTCATCGACGTCGTTGAACTCGGGGTGACTGTCGAACGAAAACAACGCGCTCGTCGCGGCGACGACGATCGCCACGAGGGCCACCAGCCACAACCACCGGCGTTGTGAGAGTGCGTGCATCCCCCTACTTCTTCACCTTCGCGGCGTTCGTGTAGAAGTGCGCCGCGGCGACAATCCCGTTGTTAAAGTGGCTGAGCATGAACTTCTCGTTCGGCCCGTGGATGCCATCCTCATCGAGGCCCAGCCCCATGAGGATCGGCTCCGCACCGAGGAGTTGTTGGAAGGTCGCCGTAATCGGCACCGAGGCCCCCTCGCGCACGAGCACCGGGCGTTTGTCGAAGGCCGCTTCCATCGCATCCATGGCGGAGACGATAAAGGGATCGTTGCGATCGACGATCACCGGCGCACCGCCGTGCAGGAATCGGAGCGTAAAGGAGACCCCCGGCGGGCAGACCGATTCGAGGTGTTTCTGCAGCAGTTCGTGCACGCGCTCCGGTTTTTGGTTCGGCACGAGGCGCATGCTGACCTTGAAGCCCGCCTCGGAGGGGATCACCGTCTTCTGCCCCTCCTCCATGTAGCCGCCCCAGACACCGTTGATGTCGAGCGCCGGGCGCCCCCAGTTGCGCTCGTTGCTCGTGTAGCCCACCTCGCCGTAGAGCTCGTCGACCCCGAGTTCCTTCTTGAGCTCCTCATCTTCTCGTCCCAGCCGCTTGAACTCCTCGCGCTCCTCATCGGAGAGCGGACGGACATCATCATAGATACCCGGAATGGCGATGCGCCCCTCCGCATCGTGCAAGCTCGCCATCATCGCTGCCATCGCGTTGAGCGGGTTCTGTACCTTGCCGCCATACATCCCGGAGTGCAGATCCTTCTGCGGCCCCGTAAGGTCGACCTGGAAGTAGGCGATGCCGCGCATGCCATAGAGGATCGTCGGCATGTCGTCGGTCGGCCAGGAGGTGTCGGAGAGGACGACCGCATCGCAAGCGAGCAGGTCGGTGTTCGCGTGGACGAACTGATCGGTTCCGCCGCGCCCCCCCTCCTCCTCGCTCTCGAGGAAGACCTTCACGTTGATCGGGAGCTTGCCATCGGTCTGGAGTATCGCCTCAAGCGCGCAGATGTGCGGATAGAGCTGCCCCTTGTTGTCGTTCGCGCCACGCGCCACGATCCAGCCATCCTTCACGACCGGCTCCCAGGGATCGGTTTCCCACTTGTCGAGCGGCTCGGCGGGCTGAACGTCGAAGTGACCGTAGAACATGATCGTCGGCGCATCCTCGCCGGCATGCATCCAGTCGGCGTAGACGACCGGCAGACCGCTGGTGTCGTGCAGGACGGCATTCTCCATTCCGATGGCCTTGAGCTTCTCCACGATCTTCTCACCGCAGGCCCGCGTGACGTCGTCCTTTTCGGTGTTCGCCGAGACCGACTGCATGCGCAGCAGGTCGAAGAGCTCGTCGAGAAAGCGCTGTTTGTTCTCCTCGATATAGGCGAAGACCTTTTCCATGAGGGACTCCTTTCGTCTTCCGATGATCCGTGGATATGAGCGGAGGGGAAACCTACGCTGAAGGGTCAGAACAAGTCAAGGCGGCGGGATCAGGCCTCTTCCTGCGCGAGCATGCGGCGAAAGTATTCGAATTTGTCGCTGGCCCACTCCCAGTCCGACCAGCGGCGGATGAGCTCCAGGTCGACCTCGTGGCGCTTCGCCACGCGCACCGCGTCCTCCAGGGCGCCGTCCTCGTTCCAGCGGTAGTACATGGAGAGGCGCTGCCGCACGCAGTCGGTCGGGGTGAGCATGCGCAGGTCGCCCTTATGCGTGCGCATGATGTGCAGATCACGCACGACGTCGTCGCCGACGACGACCGGGTGCGGGACGAGGAAGAGCTCGCTGTCGAAGGTCTTGTTCGCGAAGGTGCGGTGCCCCGTGTTCGCGAAGCCGATGTCCTTGAGCGCATCGCGCATCTCCTCGATCGTGAAGTCGCGCACGACGAAGTCGAGCACCGGCGGATTGGCAGTCGCGTTGCTGTAGATCGCAGCACAGGCGCGGCCGGTCAGGACCGGATCGAAGCCCTGCTCGTGCAGATACTCGCAGATGATCGCCGATGCCTGGCTCAGGGGCATGTCGGTGAAAGTCTTCGTGCGAAGGGTCTTCTTCTTCGGCGCCTTTTTGGCCGGCTTCTTCTTGGCGGGCGCCTTCTTTTTCGTAGGCGCCCTTTTCTTGGCGGGCGCCTTCTTCCGGGCCGTCTTCTTCTTCACGGCCTTCTTCTTGGCCTTCTTCTTGGTCGTCTTCTTCTTTTTTGTCGCCATGGCGCGGATAGTGGCACGAACGGGGGGGGAGTTCAACCGCTTCGCTCGCTCCCTCAGTGCATCGCCGCGAGCGGCGCGTTCAGTGCCGCTTCGGCGAGCCCTTTCAGGCGTCGTCGCAGGCGTCGGATCGCCGGGACATCCGGGGCACGCCGCAACAGGCGCTGCATCTCGGCGATCGTCGCTGTACTCCCGTCGCCCCGGTCGAGGAGCGCGCGCGCGAGCGCGAGATAAGGCATGGGTGTCGTCGGATCCAGCGCAATCGCGCGCCGCAGATCATCGATCGCCCCCGACGGGTCGGAGTCGATGCACCCGAGCGCTCGCTCGGTGGCGATGCGCGCCGCAGCCCCCCCTTCGTCGCAGAGCTGCCCGGAGGCGTCATCGACGGATGCGCCCTCTCCCGTGAGCCGTGCAGCGCTCAGCGACAGCGCCGCGGCCCAGCAGGAGTGCACGCGCGCCCTCCCCTCTTGTGTCGGAAGGAGCTTTCGCGCGCCGGCACCGTCGCCCGCCTCGATTCGCCCGCGCGCCTTGATGAGCATCGAGAAGAAGGCCCCTCGCGGAAGGAGCTTCGCCGCCGCGAGCAATCGTCCCGCGCGCTGCAGCCACAGCGCACGCGCCACGGTGCGATAGCCCGCGATGTCGGGAATCGCCCTCTCGAAGCACGAGATCAGGGCTGTGAGATACGCGTCGGTGGAGCGCGCGGCGTGATCATTCGGCTCCATGAGCTCTGCCGCGCGCCGCAGGCGCGAGGCCCACTCCCGCTGTCCGCCCGCTTCGGCGCTGTGCGCAAGCCGATACAATTCCTGAGACATCGCCGTCTGGCCACTCCCCCCGTCGAGGAGTGCGAAGAGGGTGCGCGCGACGACGCGCTCCACCGCCGTGCTGAAGCGATGTGGAGATTTCACCGTCGCTCGCTGTCGCTCGAGGAGTGTCGTCGGCCCGAGCGTTTCGAATGATGGTAAGCGCACCGCACCCTCATCGAAGGTGAATGCCGCCCCTCCCGGTCGGACGAGAAAGGCCTCGAGTATCTCGTGGGCGAGGAGATAGGCGGTCAGGAAGGATTCCTCGTCATCGACGACGAGGATGTCGACCCGCCCCGCCCCATCTCGTGCCGTCAGGAGCGCACCGCGTCCGCTCCCCGTGGGTGATCGACGATAGCGCCGTTCCTCGATCGTCGCCGCGCCGCGCTGTTCCCGCTTCGTGCCGAGGAGGGTCGCACCGCGCAACAAACGCGCTGCCCGTCGCTGCGCGTCTTCCGTCGTATCTCTTTCGGGCTCACCGCTGCGCACGAAGAGCCAACCGCCGGAGGGGCTCTGCAACAGGAGGCGAACGGCCCCGACGCCGATCGTCGCCCGCCACGGCTTCGCGGGAAGCGTCACCGCAAAGCCATCGACCGGATCGAGGACAACCCTCGCTCCCCACGCGTCCCAGGCGGGCAGCGTCAAGGAGAGCAGCAGGCCGACGAGCATGCAGAAGAGCGCCCTCATGATCCCCCCTCCCCTCGACATGCGCGGAGGTGTTTGCGCGCGATGGCGACAACACCCCGCGCGTTATCGCCGCTCTCGTCGAGCAAGCGCTCAAAGAGCGGACGTGCGCGCACGCATCCCTCGAGGCGCCAGCACTCCTCGGCGGCGCGCAGCCGATGTGCCGCGCGCAGCGCGAGTCGATCGCTCATCTCTCGTGCAAAGCCATCCGCCTCCGCATTGGGGTATCGCGCCGCGAGTGTTTGCGCGTCATCGAGGAGTGCCGCGAGCGCCGGCAGGTCATTCGCGTTTATGGCTCGCGAGCGGAGCGATTCGAGTTTCCTCGCCGATGTTGCCCGCAAGCGTTCGTGCACTGCACGGCGTTGCTGTGCGAGGGCATCCGCGAAAGGGGGCGTCGCTCCGGCGAGTTGGGCATGCGCTGCGTCGAGAGCACGCGCAGCGTCGGCGAGCTCTCCCGACTGCATCAATCGCCGTCCGCGATCGAACGCCTCGCGCGCGCGCACGATGCGGTCCTCATTCGGCCGCACACGCTCCTCCCGTTTCGGTGCAAGGGCCGCGAGGAGTCGCTCGAATGCCGGCTCGTCGGGGAAGCGATCGCGCCCCGCCAGGAGGGCCAGGCGTGCCTGCGCCACCTCGCCGCGCCGGAGGCATTCCTTCGCCTCCGCAATCATCGTCGTGACATCCGGCGTCGGCGTCACAATCGTGGGCGCCTCCGACGAAGCGACGCCGCGATACAACACCTCCCGCACGACGGACAGCAAGGCGAAAACCGCAGCACACACCGCTGCACCGAGGACGATCGCTCGCCGATGCCGCTTTCCATCGCGCGCCGGCAGGAGGCGCAGCCGCTCCTGACCGATGTGCAGTTCGTCCCCGGGTCGCAGGCGTCGGCCATTCGCTGCACGTAAGAGCGTCGCCGCGTGCAGCGGATGGACGCGTACGCCGTTCCAACAACGCGTGAAGCAGGCGAAGAGCGGCGACCCCGCCGGCGCGGCGTCGACAAACGCGAGCGTGCCTGCGCCGGAAGCAACGAGAAAGGCGGGGCGACCGAAGCACACGATCGCTTCGAGGCGTTCCCCATCGGATCGGACGAAGCGCATCCTCACGGCATTCCTCCCCCGCGCTGCAGGCGTTCGAGGCGCGCGCGCAGTCGGACGGCGCGAAAGCGCTCGCCGGCAAGCTCCGCCTCCTCCCGCTGTACCTCCAAACGCCGGACGCGCCCCCGCTGTGCATCGTGGAGCTCTTCCCGGAAGCGTTCTGCCGATGGACCGGGGGCGACGATCGCCGCCAGCGCGCCGGCCTGGGCGGCGGATGCGATTCGCCCGCCCCGCAGGCGATCGCGCCCCCATCGGAGGAGCTCCTCCCCCAGCTGTGCGCGCACCGACCGGCGTTCGGGCGCCGGAGGCGTGGCATTCACGGGAACGACGCGCCGCCCCCGTGGGAGGGAGAGGAGCACCGCCCCGACGAGAAGGGGCACGATCCAGAGCCATCTCCTCATGCCGCCCCTCCCCTCCGAAACAGGACGAGGATTCTCTCCCCGCCGACCGCCGCCGCGGCGAGCGACCATCCTGCCGTCGCGCCGTGTATGCATCGCACTTCCCCCTCCTTCGACGCAAGCCGGGCCACCAGACGCAGGGCCTCGGAGGAGAGTTCGATCGGGAGGCAATCGCAGAGGTGTCGTCCGCGAGGGTTGGAAAAGCGTTCCCCCGCGTACGGCCCGGCGTCGTGCACGATGCAGCTCCCATCGCAGAGGAGGAGCGCAGCATCGAGGAGCGGCTCGAGTGCCGCGCACCAATTCGACGCCGGCGCCGCCGGCGTGCGGGGAGCGGCGATCGATGCCGGCATCGTGCCCTTGCGCCGATACAGGCCCAGGAGCCCGCAACACCCGACCAGCAGGAGTGCCCATCCGATACCGCCCGCGATCGTCATCCGACCCCTCCCGCAAAGAGGGCCGCGAATTCGCCGGAGACGATCCGCACGACAAGCGGCCCAAATATAATGAAGAAGCTCGCCGGCATGATGCAGAGGACGAGCGGAAAGAGCGCCTTCTGTGAGGCGGCCATCCCCCGCCGCTCCGCGCGCGCCAGGC